>NZ_QURE01000135.1 GCF_009898475.1 Nitrososphaera sp. AFS
GCACGCAGGTCCATTGTCACAGAAATTCGCTTGATTAATCTGCTGATCTACCTTAATGTCATTGTGGTTGTTATGATGGTTGTGTTTGTACGCCATGACTTGTTGCGGGACAGTAAATGCTGCTGTTGTCAACGCGGCAGCTGCTATTACTGCTGCGATTGCTAACATAATTTTAGCTTGGTTCATTGTACATGGTAATCTAACTTGATGGTATTTGACAAATTCTACAGAACAATCTCTAGAAATATAGGGGAATAAGAGGACATATTCAACGTTGAATATATTCTTCAGAATGTTTCTGTTAATGAATTTAAGTGAATTTTAAGTGGTAAATTAATTATAATTTTAAAAAGGGGTACCCCATAGTGTCATGTTGATGTAAGCTTATCTACTAACGGTTTCCAATCAACCACGATTGACTCCGAGCTTTTTGTATCGTTACATAATGAATTATAGAAATATTCGTTTTGGAAATAATGTACTGAATTTAGCTCAATTAAATTGAACAGTACCCAATCTCAATTCCCAATTATAGAACATATCGCTTTTGGAAACAATACACTGAACATAATATTAGATCTCCATTTCTATGATGCGCTTAATTCTAGGTTCAGATTAGGGCGCCCCAATGCATTGTTATTTCTTACTGTTTTTATTATTGTTGCTGTTATCGCTTTTACCGTTATTACTCCCTCCACTTGATGGATTATTGTTTGTATTGCCACTTTGAGAATTCCCATTCGAGGATGTTCCACCATTCTGTTCGCCTTTATGATGATGTTCAGAAGGTTGTTGATTTTGGTTTTGACCATCGTTGGTACTTGGATTTCCAGTGTTACCTGTTGAGCTCAGAACATTCGGCGATGCAGTGTTGTGTTCCTTTGTTGCGGTCAATGCAGTAGATGTCCCAGTGTTGTTATTGTTACCTGAAGGGAGGACAGTTCCTAAGCGATTGGGAGGACCTGTTTGTCCGTTTGTTACACCACCTGTGTTGTTACCTGAAGAGAGAGAACCTCCGGCAAATGTTGGTGGAAGAGTTGAGCTACCTCCTGGCATTTGTCGTTGAGGATAAAAATTGATACAACCACCGACATCATTACCGTTAGCATCATATTGACATTTAGTACAAACTGAGATACTACCGTTGATAATTTGACAACATACCTCTGCTTTGATCGCACCCGGGGCTGTGGGCGTAGCGTCACGACAAAGCATATCAATATGTTTTGGTTTCGCGATCACATGAAATTCTGTAATTGAACTATAAATTAGAATCACAGTTAGGATTGATGTAAGTACAAAAACTGCAACGTTTCTAGGAACTGTTATCATGATTCATTCCCAACACACATAGGATCAAAAAATGAACTCATTTTCGTGGAGTAAGAACAGTGTTCAATTTAAGGTTTATAAAAAACGCATAGGTTCTCTTTTTGCTCCCTTAAAGGGAATATTAATTGTAGAATTCATTTGAGATGATTTATTTGATTCTGATATTCGAATTCAAACACAAAATGACACAATTTGGCAAAACGCCGTGACTCGGTTTATATCCCGATGTGAATCCCACTGAGGTAATAAAAGGGAAGGGGCCTCTCAGGATCATTTTGTCACTACTTCTCTATTTATGAAATTCTGAAAAGCAGGGTTAAACCATCCATCAGATTCTACTTCTTTCCATGTTTCACTCAATGTTCCTTTCCGAAAACAATTCCTCATCCATTGCAACCAACCGGTCCATTCATTATCATCAAGTACTCTTCTCTGTCGCATCGCATAAGCATGAGCACACATCCATAGAATATAGAAGGAAAATGCTACTTCTTTCTGTTTTGCATAATCACGTGTTTCAATCACGCGTACTATAGAGGGGTCCTCCATGACCAACATCGCCATATTATGAAATTTTTCATCTAAATCATTGAGAACCCTCGTTTCTGTGTCACTTGATAGTGCTTGTATTTGCCTCTTTGAAAAATAGAGGGTTAATATCATTGTCCCTACAATTCCAATTGTTTGCGCTAAAGTGAGGACGTCTGAAAATCCTATTTCTGAAGCCATACGTAATCAGGAGAATTGCTAGAATAAATGTACTGTCATGGTAAGAGTATACACGATTTGGCAAATACACTCCCTCTCCCGATCATCCTTCAACCAATAAATCGTGATTAGAAGATACTTGATTATGAGTAAATTATCAGCATTAGAACAAAGGATCAAAGCAAGAATTCAACATATAAAGAATAACATACATCCAGCGCATAACCCCATATATACAGAAACGCTTCATACTGAAATAGAGACTCTGAATTGGGCTCTGAACGAAATTGCCGCTTTGAGAGATTCTTTAACATTAAAAGAGATTCAACGCTAAGAAATCCATTACTCAAGTGTAGTACAGGATCTTCAAGACTTGATTGTCACCTACACACTTTCGTAAGTGAATAAGAAGAACAAATTTTCCTACTGAATAACATCCATGGTTCTCTGTAAAACGTCTAAATACTTGAGAGAATTGCACCAAATGAGAATCCACTACCTGTAGAAATACAAGATTCTCTATTGACAAGTACTAGATAACTACCCTCTAAACCTGTATACTGCCCATACACTAAGCCAACCTAACCTCATGTTTGTTTTCTCATATCTAGACTTAAGGAATGCTTAGCTTTAGTCTTTGTGGTTATGACTCGGAATTCCTTTCTTCACAAGTAAGGAAGGCTGCCTAGTTATAGTTGATGTTTATCAAGTGTCTATTTGTCTATCTGACTTGGGTTCATTCCACTCGAAGCTATCTATTTTGCACCTGTACGTAATCTGGTCTGTCGTTGTTTGGATAAGGTCGACATCCTTAGATTCGCACCTTGGACATGTGGCCATTTATTCGTTAAATGTACCATCAGCAGGTAATTTTAAGTATAGTTAATACTAGCTGCTATGGTAAGTCCTACTATACTTATACCAATTGGCATAAGTGTGCTGACGTTGTTCGATTGTGCAGTATACATCAGTATAGTTTAAGCCAACTTATCTTAGTTAGTATATCTTATTTTAGATGCTTGACTAAGTGGTGGAGCTTAACACTATATTGAAAGTTCCGAGGTAGCCCTGCCCCTCTTTACTCACATTAAGGAGCATGTGTTGCCCACTATTATCTTTGATCAGGCCATCTGTTGATGGTCCTGTGTAGATTCCATCTTGTTCGTTTGTAGTTGTGGGAGGCCCGTGTTTACTATATGGGAGCTGGGTATGTATCTGTTTGTTGAGATTATTATCAAAGTAAAACTGTGAGGTCCAATCCATAGTTTTATTTGATCCTTCAAAAGTGCGGACCTTGACGTGAATATGAATTGTTCTACCCTGATACCAACCTGGATAAACTGTGGTGAAGTGAACAGATCCATCATTGCCTGTTGTTTGATAACCACGAAGAAACTGTTGTCCTGTAGTACCAAAGTCCTTTACTGCAGAATATATTCCTTGAGAATTCACATGCCAGATGTCGACTTTAACCGCCCTGATCGGAGCACATATTCCATTATTGAGACTATAAATATGGATTACGAGGTGCAATGGAATGCCTTGTTGTATCATACCGGTTGACGGATCTGATCTAATGTCAGAACGATTAGGCATGTCATCGACAAAGTATGGACCTTCAGTCTGTTGGGGAGATCCATGTAGTTTCAGTTTTGATGGCATAACTATACATGTCTTATTTGTTGAAGCGCTTTTTTGAGTCGCAGATATTTCTGGTGATGGCGGACCAAATTGAGGGGGTGGAGGAGATGAAGGTGAAGGCAGGGATCCCATCTTCGATGTTTGACTTGCTTTTGTTGATTGTGCAAAAATCTTTGGTGCATCAGTAAATGGGGTTTGTGTCAATATGCCTATTATTATGAATACTAATGGCAGAAGTTTGGACATTTTAGAAGTCTGAATTTCAAACATACATACCCAAATCGAGTTCAAATGTCAACTATCGATTAAACTGTTGTAATAATTTTATTTATGAGTTTCAGGTTTCAATAGCATTGACAATAGAACATACGACTGACATACCAACAAGCAGGCTTGAAATCATTGACTTTGTAAAACCAAATAATTTGCCGACATCAAAATTTACAATCTAGGTTGCAAATACATCCGATAAGATGTCTCATGATGATATGTTTATAGTGTGATGTTCCCAAGATGGCTGAAATTGGTAACATCTTTCTACCAATAACACTTACAGTAATAACGCAGAAGATTATAAGAAAACACATATTTTAGTCCTAGTCACCAAAAATGAAAAAGCATTTCCTATTTAACTACATATAATAAAAGTGAGAAATCTAAATCTAGTCTTTTCCCGATTCGTTAAGGCACCACTGAAATCCTACTGACTATGAAATCCCTTGCATAGAGCATTCTCTATACCTGTTGTCATATACCCGGCTACTGGAAGGAATAAAGGCTAATAGCTATTATGCCACAATCTTTAATCTAATCATATAACAGCAGAAATGAAAGCATAATAATGATACATAAACAACAAGAAAAATGGATATATTATATTCCACGTCTTACAGGTCAGTATTGTGTCCCAGGAGGATAGAGAACATCTCGACAACGGATATATAAACATCCCCTCCATTTTTTTGTTGACTATACTGCCTTTCTGTTATAATAACAACTGTTGCACCCATCTATACCCATCTAGGTTTAGCCGTAATGACATTTTCCAAGTCTCTTGTGGTTATAAAGATATTAGATAGCGAAGGAAGGAAGGAAGATTGGGAAAGAATACAACTTCGATATAGAAATATATTGTTTGAAGAATTAGAGGCATTTCATTAAATCTGATTTCAGCACACATATAGCCTGCACAACTTTTTATATACCAGACTGTTGTTGTCACACGCTAACTTGCTAACATACTTAAGATTTTTGCTTGCAACAACACTGGCTATAGGATTACTGGCAGCAACCTCTGACCAGGTTTTTGCAAAAGCTGCACAGTTGGCACCACAACAACAGTCGCAGATATTGGGATCTAATACTAACATGACTTTAGGACAGCCTGCTGCATCTTCGAACATCCGTCCTAACGTTCGGACTGATTTTAATCCAAATGCAACATTTCCAACAATTTCCAAAACTGCATTCATTGATCCTCTAGCTGCAGTAATTGGTGACTGTGAAATAGGAAAACTAGTTCTGATGGCACCATTTGCTGTTTGTAGAGGTGATGAAGGAACACCTATTCATATTGGAAATTATTCGAATGTACAAGATGGTGTTATTCTACATGCACTTGAAACCACAGCTCATGGTAAGAATATTGATGATAGAAGATACTCAGCCGAAGGACTTTTGTTGAAAGCTAATAATACTTCATTTAAAAATGGATTCGCCATATTTGTAGGTGACAAAGTCAGCTTAGCCCATGATGTACAGGTCCATGGTCCTGCATATATAGGAAATGATACCTTTGTAGGTATGAAAAGTCTAATTTTTAACGCAAAAGTTGGAAATAGAGTAGCAATTGGAGTTTCAAGTACCATTACTAACGGTGTAGCAATACCTGATGACAAATTTGTGCCACCAGGAGGTATAATAACAACTCAGGCACAAGCAGACAAACTACCTGCTAGAGTTGGTAGTCCATATGAGACGATTAATAGTTTTGTTCTTCATGTAAATCAGGAACTCGCAAAGGGATACAATGCTCAGATAATTCACAAGCTAGCTACAGAGATGGAAGATGTATTAGAAGAAGAAGAGATGCTTCAAACCGGAAGTCCAACTGGAAGTCCCAATATTACTGAAACGAACAGCACAAATACTATAGAGTCAAAATAGAGATTCCGCTCCTTCTTTCATTTTTTGACTTATTTATTTAATTTATTTAACGATATATTAGCTTATTTTAGCTTAATAAGCATTCTATATCCCATTATCATCTCGTGTGCACGTACCGCAATAGTGAAGTGACAATTGGTATTTAGTATGAATCATCTTATTGAATACTTCTTTATTTTCATAACATTATTGATGGCATATTCTGCTATTGCACTAAATACGAATCCACCACCTGTAGAAATACAATTTCTCCATTCTTATTTGGACCGCTTAAAAGCATAATAGTAAAAAATTGCGGCTGTGGCTATAGCTATAATATACCAATATGGTATCACAAAGTTACCAAGTAGATTTGTATGTATTATTGGGGTTGAACCCATGCTCTTGGTTGTCCAATCTGATGCCTGCATTAGCATGCCTCTCTTGGGGTCATTATCAAGTGGTAGCCACCATCTATAGAAAAACCACGTAAAGTCTTCAACTAGCATAGCAGATATTACGTTAGCAATTCCTAATGATGCAGCTTTACTTCTTTCATGTCTACCAAGTATGTTGAAGCTAATACTATCAAAGAACGGACCAAAGCCTACGAGAATAAAAATTATCATCATAGGATATATATGGTAAGAGTAAAGTCCACCTATTATTAGAGTAGTAACGTGTTGGGTTCCACCCTTGATTGTTAGATTGGCCGTCTTTCCTAAAACTGGGTCATTTATATAATAGTATTCTAGATATCCATAACTGACAGCAAATACTATAACTAGGCCAGAAGTTACAAGAAATGATATACGTGTTCTACGTAACAAGTCAGTGGGTGTATCAGTATTACCTCCTCCTTCTTTCCCTTTATTGGACTGTCCATTAGGCATCTCCATTTAATATCCAACTGTAAAAAGACCCATACTTCTATTTTTCGGGACTTATTTTCAAAACTTCTAGATAGTAGGATATACGATTAATATAGAATTAGTTGACACAGCATTTTCTAAGCATGTTAATATTTTGATCTACGATTATATATACAAAATCATGATCTCTGGACTATTGATTAACATTTCAACCTACTAATTTTCCTTCTTCAGTACAATGAAGTGTTCATCTACGTTCAAGATCATCATCGAGTGGATGGAAGCAACCATCTACACACAAGGCCTTACCTTCCTTTGAGTCAGTGTAAGGTTCGAAATAATCCTGCAGTTTATTGGCTACCTGAGAGCTTGCCTTTCTAAATCAAATTTATGGTTTTTCCTGTCCTAGTATTCTTTAAATTACATGTAAAACGACCCATATTGGGTTATGGATTGATTGTTCCTTCCTACTACTCCTTCTTCCCTTATTACTAAGGTATAAAGAATTTGATTATTATTAGACTATCTGTAAAATCGAGCTTTGTGTTCGGTAAACCAAGCTCTGTTTTGATTCCTTGGGAGATAAGGTGTCCTATCAAGTTTGACCATTTTTCTCCGATATCATGGTGAAGAGTAATAGTGTAATTTCTCCCGTCTGTTTCAAAGTCATACTCAGCAATGCCAGCATACTTGCACCATAATGAAATTCCTTCAAGCACCTTCTCTACATCTGTTTTCTTGAACCAAAGCATTAGGAATTCCTTGAATGCTCTTTTGCCAAGGTCATTGCCAATTTG
>NZ_QURE01000029.1 GCF_009898475.1 Nitrososphaera sp. AFS
CATCAAAGCCTCTAAACATTTCATCAAAGAAACCTCTTCTACCAAAGAATCGCCTTGTCCAATCAAACGGTTCTATATCGTCTGAGCTCATATTCGTACTAATTCCAACTTCTACTATATATTCTTAAAATTTTGTAGCCTAAATTTGATACATGACTAGCCCTACTTATTAACCGTGGTTGATATTCATAGAGTACGAGAGCAAGTGACCTCAAATCTGTCCACGTCACAGAAACTCTTGCAGGCTTACGTAAAAATACACAACTACGGATGTTACAATTTCAGTGTCTTGCACTGTATTCTGCGATTTTATTATACGGAATGGTGTTTCAAGTAGCAGGGAAAGATTGCCTTGTCCTTAAACGTGGGAAGAATCAGGGGAATAAAGATTAGATTACATTTTACTTTGATAATCGGTTTTCTGTTGATCACCTGGACTACTGCAAGTGTTTTTAGCCAACATAATTATCAGGGCTTTACAACCACATATTACTGGATAATAGGTGCTATAATTGCAGCAATACTTTTCATATCAGTGCTCTTGCATGAACTGGCACATTCAGTGGTAGCTTTAAGGTATGGAGTCAATATCAGACAGATAATTCTCTTTATTTTCGGCGGAGTCTCGGACATCTCTGAGGAAACAAAAGACTATCGAAAAGAAGCCAAGATGGCCTTCGCTGGGATTTTCACATTGTTTGGATGGCTTGTAAGTCAGTCTACTACTGTAGGATCTTCTTTTGTAGTCCTAAAACAGGCTTCTATAGATATTCTATATTATGTTGCTCTGATAAATGCCATACTTGGCTTGTTTAATCTGATACCAGCATTTCCTTCGGATGGAGGCAGAATATTGCGTGCTACCTTGGTTAGAGTTAAGAAAGATTATGATAAGGCTACAAAAGATGCCGTAAAAGTTGGAATAATTATATCTTATGGATTTATGGCTTTTGGATTTCTAATGATGGCTACTGGGTCCTTTGTTAGTGGAATTTGGATGCTACTTATAGGTTGGTTTCTGAATAATGGTGCTCAATCATATTTGTCACAACTTGAGTTATCATCTGTGCTATCTCACATCCGTTTAAGAGAGATTATGGATACCAATATCGTAACCATAAAACCAAATATAAGCATAAATGAGTTCCTGGGTAGTTATTTTGATGTATATGTAAAAACTGAATTTCCTGTAGTAGAAGAAGATGGTTATTTGATCGGTACAGTGATGGCAAAAGATGCCATGAACGTTCAAGAATCCAAAAGAGATGCGATAAGAGTAGGAGAAATAATGATTTCTAAAGGTGAGCTGATACTTATGAAATCTAACGCATTTGCCGATGAAGCCTTGAAACGATTAATCAGAGATAATAAGAGTAGGATATTTGTTTATGAAGATAGAGAGAAGATGATACCAACTGGAAGATTAGAACTAAGAGTGGAAGTAGAAGGATCAGAAGCAAATGAACAAGAAATACAAAAGCAAAAACTGATTGGATTAATTAGCAAAACCGATATACTTAATGTTGCAAGAGAAAGAAAAGAATTCGAGAATGCCGTTGAGAAATTAAGGTTCTAGTATGATCATCAGAGTTGCAGTGCTACGGTGGATCACTATGACTAAATCTTTCTTTAGAGATACTTATGATTGCAGCTCAAAATGGTATCTTCCTTCTGCCACCCAAGAGCAAAGACCGATAGACTCAATGAAAGAATGGCTATGACAGCATCAGATATTCGTCTGTCAACAGCCACGGCACAGTGGATAAAGATAACGCAGTCAGATGAGGAAATGAAAAACAAAAAGAATGAGAAACATATTCAAAATTTGATAAGCAGTAAAGAGATAATACACCAAAAGATACAACTATGGTCAAATCCATATGAAAATGAATATGCCCTTCGTTTAGCAATTACATCTGCTGACAATGATTATAAATCACAAGAACCTTTTCTCGCAAGGACAAATCCTAAAGCGAGATATACTCATATTGTTGCAGAATCGGATTATCTTGAAGATCTTAAGGAAGGTTGGGAATTTACCCTTAGACATTTCATTGAGCAGTACAAAGAAGCCCTTCAACAAGAGCCAAAAGAAGAATACTTGAAAAGAAATAAACGAGTAACATCTACTGTTTACCCATCATATTCAAGCAAACAAGGATTTAAAAATGATAAGAGTGATCAGCAAAAATATTATCCTATTAAGCTAATATCATACATAAAATGCCATTACTGTAACCTAGAATTTCATGACGTCGAGGAAAGGAAAGATCACGAACTAGAATGGCATATCTAATAATGCCGGATCGCTGATGAAAAAATACTTTGGCAATCAAAATTGAGTTTCTGTGCCATACCACATCAAAAAACGTAATACCCGCGATCCTTTTCATTATTTGTATAAAGGTTTGCAATTAATACTTTCATCATCATGTCCTGTGTGTATAGTCTTTTTTTTCAATAATAAGAGGACAGAATTAACCATTTGAGGTCAAATCGTTAAGCAGACTACTTGATGATCGAGTCATCTATTAATTTATATACGTGCTATATGTGTTACAACTCAGTTGATTTAATTCTGCCCACATGACTTTTGTGCCATGCAGTGCAAACGTATATGATAACTATATGTGTGTCGCTTTACATTAAAGACAAGAATGTCATCATCTATAGACGATACGACAACAAAGTATCGATTACCTTTAGATAGTGCGTGCACGTGCGAAAGATGTGATCATGGCCTCGGAAGGGACTGTCTCAAGGTCAAGTGTACCTGTTGCAAAGAATATAATCATTCCATGGTGTTAGATGGGATAGAAGGATTTCCACCAACACAGAGTCAAACCAGGGATGCAAGAGTCTAAGGAAGACATTATAAATGCCACAGGTATACGAGGCACTTTTAATATAAAAAGGTCGAATTGACTATTTAGATGGAGAAAAATAAGTTCAAGACTACACAACAAGGTGACATTCCTGTAATATTCATAATAAAGCACGAGAATTGTTATCATGGTAAAGAAAACGCGTTTTAATAAGTGCCAGGTATGTTATCTGCTACTATGAACGATAAAAAGAGATTAGAACTGCTATGCAATGCACTGCAAGCCTGTACTTATAATATTTCATCTTTCCTACTAATTATAGAAAATGTCAAGATCAACTTTGGGAGATGATCTAACAAGAAAAATAGAGCAGGATAATGATGATTATTTTTCACGGTATATGTACAAAAATAGAGAAGAGGCTGCTACAAGGTTAGCAACCAAACTGAAATTATTGTTAGACAAATCGGCTAACGAGTTTAGAATTTTAGCTATTCCTAGAGGAGGGGTTGTTACCGGAGATGTGGTGGCCTCTCGTATTGGAGCTAAATTAGATATTGTTGTATCAAGAAAGATAGGAGCACCACATAATTCTGAACTTGCAATAGGTGCAGTAATGTATGATGGCAGCTTCTATCCTAATCAAGATATAATTAACAATCTAAATGTATCCCAAGAGTATATTGATGAACAGATATCTATAGAAAGAAAAGAGATAGAACGCCGTCTGCTGAGATTTAGAGGAAGCAATCAATATCAGCTACAAGGTAAATCTATAATTTTAGTAGATGATGGCATAGCTACTGGTGCAACAATATTCGCTATTATAAATTGGCTGGGAAACCAAAAACTAAGTAGGTTGATAGTAGCGGTTCCTGTAGCACCCAAAGATACATTTGACAAACTCAAAGATAAAGAAAAAGTAGATGATATAGTCATTCTACAATCACCAATCGTATTTTTTGCTGTAGGAGCGTATTACGAAGACTTTTCTCAAGTAAGCGATGAGCAAGTAGTAAAGATAATGGCCAAGCACAGATACAAACCCTTATTGAGATTTCTCTAGAGGTAAAAACAACAAAATGAAAAAGATTCTTACATCACTTAGAACCTATGCCCTCGAAGATCATCATCAAGGTGAAACAAAGTTCTGTGCTACTTGTGGTGACTCAGCTACTATTGAGGCTTTTTTTAATGTTGGAGACGGAGTTACCTTAATAGAAAAATACTGTAATCCATGTGCAAAAAAAGTAAGATAATTGTTTGGTATTGGTACAATAGTACATACCAGCTATAATATTTTATTCCTGACTGCGGGTATATTAAAACAAATGTAAACAATTTAATTATAATTCGGTACGCTACTTTTTGAAAATGGGTCAATTTGCTTCTTAGAACTGGTTATTATAATCAGTTTGCTTACCTCCAACAATAATCCCATACACCGTTACATAGAATAAATCACATTGAGCCCTACATTGATATAACTTTAAATAAATAATAAGGTGTGGTCCGAGCAAACCGCCAAGACTTTGTTTTTGCGTTCATTGCTAAATCTGAATACGAAAGATGATATTCCCAGTAGAAGTGTGGAAATATATAAAAGAGCATAGTATGAACACTGCTCTAAATCTGGTAACATGCATAGAATAGACATGGTATTTGAAAGACATGGTATTTGAAAGACATGGTATTTGAAAGACATGGTGGCAATCCTATACTACTCCCAAATGAAAATGCGTGGTGTGAATCAAAAGCAATATTCAACCTCACAGTTCTCTCCAAAAGGAAATCAGACTAATATCTAAAACTAGCCACTAACATAATCACATGATGTGTGCAATAATCTTTCTTTACGCTTGGAAGCAGTGAAATCATTAATTCATGCCAGTCTATCATGATCCCAACAACTTGTTTGTTGTATTAACCAAATCCTTGACCTCAATTGGCTTTCTAAGGAAGGATTCTTGATTGAATTCATTGAATCCATGTTCTTTTCTGATTTCTTCGTGAAAGTATTCAGTAGCAGTTAAAAAGCAGATTTTGACCTTGCTATCTATCTTTTTTAACTTTTGATACAAGAGAAATCCATCAACTACTTGCAACCTGATATCCAACAGTACTAGATCGTAAAGGCCTTCCCTAAAATTTTGGTACGCTAATACAGGATTAGTATAAGAATCCGTCTTAAATCCGTTTTGTTCTAAGACAGTACGCAAAGTGAAGGTTGTGTCAGGGTCGTCATCTATTATCATAATTCTTTTTTGTTGTTGTTGTCCTGAATCTCCAAATCCGGAACCGGGTTCCCTTGAGACTTTACTTCTTGTATATTCAGGTTTTTCCGTCTTCACTGTTTCTCCTATACCAAACATCTTACTCATACATCCGTAAACCTGGTATTTGTTAAGTAGGAATCCATTGCAATGCAGTGTGTTACACTATCCATTTATCATCAGTAAGACGGAAATAAGATAAGAGCGAATAAAGATGCAATCTGATGGTAGAAGCGTACTAGACGTGAAGAACATCCCTACAGCGATGACTGCATATTCATGCATGTTTTCAGGAGAATAAGACTATCTAATGACTGATGAGGGAACTGGCAAGAAGGTGAAACAGATCATTTTATGATTGGAAAATGAACCCTCTTTTAGATGAAGATGAAATAACAAAATCGATTAAAACCTGATTGTAGCGTCATCACATCATGGCAAACATAAATCCTTGCAAGGCCAATCATTAATTTAGATATAATCAGAGGTCATAATGATATTTTCAGAAATAGTTTGGAGCGGCCAAACAGTCCTATGGAATAGCTATCCTCACAATAAAAAATTCCTCTTGAATTTGACTTGAGTCCTTCTGAGACATGTCTACACAAAACTGCGGGACGGTTGTCAGCAAGTGAGTTGTATTGTTCTATTTATAAATGGCTTGATATTGGAGAGCATATACTCCCTATTATTAATAATGAAAGCAAGGTATTAACTAGAAAATGATAAATGTAACCATATATAATCAAGAATTGGTTTGTCAGATATATTAGCAGCAGGAGAAGACGGTAGTAAATCAAGTGCCGATGTAAGAGAGAAAAGCCGCAGTATTACCTTTAGGCTAGATTCCATTACTATTGACGAACTACAACGTGAGGCTGATCAAAATCAGATTTCACTTAATGTTCTGGTGAACCAGGTACTAAGAAGATACATTAATTGGGATAGTTACGAAAATAGACTTGGTATGATGCCTGTACCCAAAGCAATACTAATAACCTTAATTGATAGGGCTATGGAAATGGCTAAGAAGAATGGAATAAAGGAGGAAGCAATTGGGCCTTTTAGAGACCAGATAATAAAAGACGCTGCTAATGCAGCATTTGATATAATGAAGGATGCTGTTCTGTTTATGAAAAAACAATACAATATCTGGACAGTACTTTCGGTTTTACAAGAATATATGAAAGTATCAGGCATAAATTCAGACCATAGGATCGAAAGCGGAAGAAAACATGTTTTCGTGATTCAGCATGATCTAGGTGAGAATTGGTCACTTTTTACAAAAGAATTGCTAAAGTTGATATTTGAAAACCTAGCAAAAGTCAGAGCTGACGTTAGTATTACACCTAATATGACTATAGCCGAGGTTATTCTTTAGATATATGTGACTATATGTACGTAAGTAAAGTTCCCTATTATTGTAGTGCACTGCATACGTACTAGTTATCAATCAGTATGTTTCTATTATCAATTGGAGGTTAATAGAAATAAATATAATAATATGAATAGTATTAAACGTAATCTTGAGCATACATATGCAACCGTTAACAAGAGCATAGTATATGAGTACTTTAGGCTGATTAAGAATAAGGATATTGATGGAATACTAAACCTCTTCAATGACGACGCTATAATTTATGAACCTTTCAGTAATATAGAGGGAGGATTGCAAGGAAAGAGTGCAATCAGACCATTCTTCGACGTCGTATTGATGGCTAATGAGGGCTTGCAATATAAGATACAATTTGAGAGAGCACAAGATGGTAGCAATAATGAGAACAAAGAAGATAGTAATCAAGTTACAGCATTAGTCACGTTTGAAAGAGGAGGAACAGTGCAGGGACAATTCACATTTAAATTGAGATCAGAGGAGGAGGAACAGTACAGTTATAGGGATGGTGATAGAGCAAAAAAAATTCAGACTTTACTTATAGAATTTATTAAATAACTTTTGTTGTTGCACTGTCAAAGCTCGAGATAGTAACATCTAAAATAAAATATCTAACAACAACAAGAAACAATTATGTTTTTGGGGTACATTCAAAGAATACTAATGAATCAGTAAAATCAAAATTATCAACCTTGGATACTTCTGCCAATAATATCTTAAAGCATTCTCCTAGATAAAGAGAATATTTTCGACCTAAATTGAGACTCAATATTACTTTATTTCTACCAGATTGAGTAGTACTTATATCGATTTGATATCCACTTGCAGCGGCATAAACCTTTAAGAAATCCAAATAGTCATCTAAATTTCTATTTTTGTTTAATAAAGCTATTACCTCCATATATCTTTTAGAAAGACTCCTCGCATGCTCGATTATTAGTTCATCTGAAATATTCTGAAAAATCATCTTAACTGTATCTTTGGTTACATGTACAAGACCTATCTTCCTTAGAGGATGAAATACATTTACATATTCTGTGAGCATATCATTAACTATTTTCTCTATGGGTCTGTTCTCTGAATAGGCTACTTTTGTAATTTTGCGATATATGTTTTTGTCCAGTAGTAAATGTTCAAGAGGAATATTTTCTCTATCTGATGTCAATTGATAATATATGAATCGACAAGCTATGTAATTAATCTGCTGATTCTTCCAAAGTTTCTTCCTCATTATTTGAAACGATTAGAGAATGGAACACTTCAGTAACGGAAGTATATAGAGTAGTAATGATTTACCACTGCACCTACAAGGTAACTAAATAAATGCTATGCTTAAAATAAATGGGCTACTTCCACTTTGAAATTGCTGTGCTGTTTGTAGTATGGCTTTGGGTGTAATGACATAATATTGTTACAGAAAATCTTATTAATCAGAAAAAATAATGGTAGGAATATTTGTGCTGTGATATTTATTTAATAACATGTACTTAATGAGATAGTGGAAGGATAAAATAAACTAAAAGAATAGCAGACGTTAACAATATGCCAAAACCTGCAATTAGTCTAATTTTATTATCATTTGAGAAAATTTTGTATGCACATATACAGACAAAAATATAAACCCACAATATAGCTATGACTGAAACACTTGCCAGTTGTTCAAAGTTTCTAGAAAGAAACAATACTAGGATGCATGCTGCAAATGTAACTAGAATTATAGCGAATGCAGGTGTTCCTTTTGATGACAATTCTTCTAATTTAGGTATACTATGTTTGGATGATATATTTTGCAATACTCTCGATGCAGCTAGCATGTAAGCATTAATAGCTGATAACATAGCTATAATTCCAATAGTTGCAGTTATGTATTGGGAGTCTTTAGAGATAAATCCTGAGGCCGTAGCAAGGGGCGCGGAAGAGTCTGCAAGAGTCTTACTTCCCATAGATCCAATTAGCGAGAAGTTCAAGAATAAATACACAAATCCCACAATGATCATAGTCATTTTCATCGACCTATAGACTATATTCTCTGCTGGTCTTGTCTCTTGTGCCGGTATTGCGCTTATCTCAAATCCTGTAATAGGAAAATAAACAATCACCAGCGCTTTCAGAAAGTTAGCACTTCCTGAAGACGGATAAAAGGGTGAGAAATTGCTTAGATGAATGAGTGGAACTAGGAGAACAGCCAATATAATGAGAGGTGCGACCTTAGCTATTGTCAAAGCATCTTCGGTCTTTCCTGTTATAAGTACTCCTTTTATGTTAATTAAACAAAATGCTATAGCCGCACTAACTTCGACTGATAAAATAATATAAGGATCATTGTGAAATCCAAAAAAAGCAAAGTATTGTCCTATTCCATCTGCAATTGCAGCGATTCCAACTACTACTGAAAACAGATACAAGAAGACAAGTATGGATGATATCTTTTTTCCAACAGTCGTTGAAAAAATAGAATAGAATACACCAGTTGAGGGATATTTATAAGAAGCTCTTGCAAGAGAGTAAGCTACACATGAGGCAGATGTTAGAGCAAAGATCCAAGCGATAATCGAGCTAGGTCCAGCAATTCCAGCGACTATGCCAGGAACGATGAAAATCCCTGAGCCAATTGTACCTCCAATTCCTAAACTAACAAGTTCAAATAGTCCTAGAGATTTCTTGTAGCCCGTTTTTTCAGGAATTTCGTTCATAGGTGTTAGACTTCATTCATATCAGTGGTCGCATAAAATTGTGTTGGTTAATCTATCCTCGAAAGTGTGATACAACATGTTCATTACTTGCTCTTACTCGTTAGGTAGCCGCTAGTGTGGGTGAGAGCAAACGATTCTAGAGTTTTACTTTTGTTTACATTAGAATCTGCTACTTTCTGTCCTTTCTCACCTGTATAAACAACCCTTTCACCTGATGGCAGCTTTAGCGATTGAAGTTCTTTGTCAAGGATCTTGTCGGTTAACATTCATTCGTAACTTAGGACGAAATAGTAACAAGGTCAGAGTTGATTTGAACTTAACTTTCGAAAGTAATGAGACAGATCAGCCAATGAAACAACCTGTGAATGAGCTTGCAGGCTTATGAAAGATCCCAAAGTTAGAACAGTGATCAAATAGGCATCATCCAAAGAATAGTTAATCGTGCGACAAAGCAGTAAAGTGCTTATATTAGCACATATTTTGTACTATATTTTCATTTTATAAGAACGACACTTTATCCTAGCTCTTCATTTAGTTTTCGAATCTTATCAACAGAGATGAGAAATTCTTTATCACACTTCTTTTGGAGGTACCGGGGACTTTAGCCAATCTATAGTAGAAGATAAGATTGTGCGATTAAGATTGAGTAAGAGAATTTGTTTTGGGTGTAAGGGTAAAACGCAGATTCAATATGTCCATGGTTCTTCGTATCACATATGGCATCATCATTCAGAAATAAAGGATGCTTCGCTATGTGGTAGATGTTATGCCGGACGATACTATGCTCCAAAAAAGAAATTCAAGACAAAAAAAGAAAGGTACGAGTTACGATAATCGAATATGTTTATATCATTTAGCATATAGTGTTTGATAAATTGAGGCAGATCTTTTCATGATAATAATAATGAAACATGCAGAAATTATAAATCCAACAGTCCGATTTGTTGAGACAGACATACAGACAAACAAATAAAGATAGAGTTTACTGCCTCTTAGTTTTGTACAAACCTGGTGGTAGCTTGTGAGTTTTACTAATATATCTGCTTCAGAGCAAATACGCGCGAGGGTTGCTAAAACACTTACGGCTGGTATTCAACTCGACATGTCAACCGATGAATCCAAAAAGCTACTAAAAAGACACGCAAATAGAAAAACGAATCTAGTAATCTTATTTATAGATGTAAATAATTCAACAGAAATGAGCCTGTCATTAGCCGATGATAGATTTGCTCTGATGATCCAAACGTTTGCTCAAGAGATAAGCATCGCTTTGACTGGCTATGGGGGATATGTATTCAAGTACGAGGGGGATGCAGTTATCGGACTTTTCCCTGGAGAATATGATCGGGTAAAGGTATGTAAAAATGTATTAAATTGCACATCTTCCAT
>NZ_QURE01000003.1 GCF_009898475.1 Nitrososphaera sp. AFS
AAAAGTCGACATCTAAGGATCTTCTGGACCTCGTGAATTTTGAAATCTGAGCCATCTAAAAAGACGTATTGAAGTCGCTAGTGAAATTGGGCCCTAGGTTAGATACTCGTTCATTTTTGCAAAATTTTATATTCACCCTCTGGGGAATCGCATTGTTTGTCGTCGAGTGAAAGTGCGAAAAGAAATGGGAGAAGTGTCCTGCACTTTATTTCAGATTTTCAATGCTTTGTTTGTGGAGCTATATTCACTACTGATGAAGATCGAAAACTCCACCTAGAAATGGAGTCAAAGGGTATGTTAATCGCCTCTTCACAAGAGGAAAGAGATGCAGCAGCCATACAGAACTCGATGAACAAAAGTCGGAAACACTGAGGATTCATTCATTCAGACGAGGGAATATAACTTCTTGCTCTCGATAGGACATGACCATTTCAATTAATTTAATGGAGCGCATATCTGGCTCTTCTCTCGATACTCGAAACTTTAGTCAGCAGCTTTTTGACCATCTTCTTGCCTTGTATTGTTGAATAACCCTGCAAGAAACCTGAAAAAAGAGTTTCAAACTGGGGGTAATGTACGCTGCTAAATGTCTCTTTTATCAATCTAATATCAACTGCCTTATCTTCAAGACGGTCAGAATGAAAAGAAAGTCCAAAATCCAATAAATAAAGCTTATCCTCCAATAAGAAATTTGAAGTTGTAAGATCCCCGTGGATAATATTCCTTGAATGAAGTAAGCCTGCATATGTTCCAATTTGCGAAGATATCTCCGAATTGATTATTTCTTTAGCATTCTTCGCTGCAAGGAATTCCATGATGATCTCGCACGAAATTGGATCGACAAAGTAAACATGTGGACACATAATACCGATAGGTTTCACCCCTGAGAGCATCTGGGCTTCGCGAATCGTTCGCCGCCTCCTAATGTCCAAGTCCAAAGATTTATGGCGATATGCTTTTACGGTCCGAACTTTAGCTATGGCTCTTTTGCCGTACCAATCTGTGAGAAAAATGTCTGCCTCAGCGCCTTTTTTGAGCAATTTTCTTCTTTGGTGCTGCAATAATAATATAGAGTAGGAAAATGGCATAAAAACATGAGCCCAGTCGAACCTAGATCTGGAGAAAAAAAGATCCTTGATGAGGATTGCGCAGAAGACAATTTGAAGAATGGCATCTTAATATTAACTAATCAACGAGTCATTTTTCAGAAGACTGAGGGGACTTTATTAACTCTCTCTAAGAAGGCGGAGGAATTGGTGGTGGAAATACCTCTCGACGACATTTTAACAGTAAAGGCCGAAGGCCGAATAGCTACTAAACTTTTTATTGCAACCAGAAATACTGCATACAAGTTTAGTGTCTATAGCAACCGAAAGTGGGCAAAAGCCATAGAACAGCAAATTAACATTCACAAAAGCTCCAATTAAACATCAATTTCTAATAACTTCCACATCGTTGATTCGCCATGATTGGTTTATAAATGCTTTTTCAACTTGGACATGTCTTCCTTTTCCAACATATTCTAAGATCCCGGCCCAGGCTATCTGCGCTCCATTGTCACCAGCGAGTTCTGCAGGACATCGGTAAAACTTGCATTTCTGTCTTTTGCAGGCTTCTTTCAACATTTCTGCTAGTCTGTTGTTAGCTGCAACTCCACCAACAATTAAAAATTCATTTTTTAACGTCAGTGAAAGTGCTCTCTCAACTGCTTCGGTCACCATCGCAAATGACGTCTCTTGAAGAGAGAAGGAAATCTCGCCCAAAGAAAGTTCCTTACTCTTGTTATGGACAGATCGGATGGCCGAAGTAAGAAGCCCAGAAAATGAGACGTCATTTCCTTTTACTACATACGGTAAGAGTCTATAATTACCGGCAGCTTTCCTACCAAGCTGTTCGATTTCGTGACCACACGGAGACGGTAAGCCTAAGCTTCTCCCAAATTGATCGAAAAGTTGACCTAATGTGATGTCTAAAGTTTCTCCGAAGATCCTCCACCTTTTTCCAGAAAAAGCCAAAATCGCTGTGTGTCCTCCAGAGACGAGCAACACTAACGGATCTTTGGCGCGCGAAATCATTATTCCTAGCTCTACATGTCCAATCCCATGGTTAGTTGGCACCAACGGTTTACTGTGAAAAGCTGAAAGGGTTCTTGCAACGACTGCTCCCACTCGAAGGCACGGACCTAGACCCGGGCCAGCAGAATACGCGATGACGTCGATATCCCTCATTGATACCTTTGCTGAACAGAGTGCATGTTTGAAAACGGTTTCGACTGCCTTGCAATGGTGTCGCGAAGCATCTCTAGGATGTATCCCAGAACCAGTAGGAGGCACATAGATATCTCTAGCATCCGAGAGTATCTTACCTATCAGTCGGTTTTGGTAAAATGAATATTGAACAACTGAACAAGCGAACGTATGAGCAGTACTTTCGATCCCGAGACAGAACATGCCTTCCTTCTAGCCCCTGCTTGTTGTAGAAACTATTTTGATCACATCGTTGTTCTTGAGCTGGTAATCAGAACCTCGTCTTTGTTTAGTCCTCACATCTATCGCGAAAAGAAAACCTTTAGCTAGATCTTCATGTATTTGATTCGCTAGGTCCTTGACAGTCGAGTTGTGAGGGAGCAAACGAGCTTCGGGTAATACGTTCCCTTTCTTGTCAGTCAGCTTCACTTCATCTTCGACAGGATATACTATAATCGAGTCTAAGGATCCAAGACAAGCGCGATTTATTGCTTCTTGTATTCCAGTGGACCCATACCGTTTTAACACAGTTTTAACCAAATCCAATGCCTTCTTTTGCGGCTCAGATAGCGAAGCACTCTCTAGTTCGAATGAGTGATCGCCAGGAGTATAAGTCAAAATTCCACGTTTGGCTGCTCTTCTCAGCAACAGTTCTGCCTCACTTGAGCAAGGTATCACTGCCTTGAAATCTTTAACTCGCGCAATAACCTCACTGGCTGCTTGCAGGTCAGCCTTGTTTGCAACTGTGATAATAGGCTTACCTTTTAGTCTAATGCTTTTGCTAAATCGCTTCAAGTCTTCTTCTAGCCAATTCCTAAGTTCTTTACCAATTAGTCCAACCTCCTTCAAAGACTCTAGCACGATATCCTCTTTAATTGCTAGACCTGACAACCTCTTTGAAATTAGCTGCTCGACTTTCTGTCCTCTGCTATTCGCTTCCTTAATTGCTTTTGACCATTCTCTGTTCACGATAGAAAGAATCCAATAATCCAATTCATCTTCGACTAACTTTACATCCAAAAGCGGATCTGCCGAACCAGGGACCACTGGCTTTCCGTCTTTGTCAGTTGAACCAGAACCATCGACTATATGAATTAGCACGTCTGCTAGTCGTATATCGTCAAGGAATATATTTCCCAGACCCCTGCCTTGATGTGCTCCTTCAACTAAGCCTGGTATATCAAGCATTCTAACAGGAATGAATCTAACCCCATCGATACAAATTGAATGAATTGGATTATCTTTGACTTTGAACTCCTTACAAACACAATCTACTCTCACATTTGCAGTACCCAAATTGCTTTTGACCGTTGTGAAGGGATAATTTGCTGTTTGTACTTCCTGCTCCGTAGCTGCATTGAAAAAAGTAGACTTACCTACATTGGCTTTCCCTAAAAGTCCAATGAGCAACGAACGTACTATCTTGTGCCCGAATTAATATTTTTCATGTCGCGAGCAGGTTCCAGGATAGATGATTTAAATATCTTCTTGGGTTTGAACTTCTAACAAATATTGGCCGGCATTGTCGGGATTAGCTCAGCAGCAGGGTCAAAAACCAATGTAGTTTACTTATTGTCCCTTTGCATGCGAATGCTGCAGCATAGGGGTAAGGCGTATTGGAAGATAATAACATCGAATAAATCTATTTCGGGGTACGGTTCTCTACCCTCCGATCGCCAACTGACACTGCTTGCTCATTCTCGAAAATTAACCGATGGTCTCGGAATTGGATATCTTTCGAAGCGTTCACCCCAATTCAAGAGTATGAATAGGGTTAACGTGGTCCTCGATGGCTTTTTAGTTGACCTAGAGAAGCTCCATCTTCATCCACTTGTCGGGACTTCGCGGGAGTCGGATTCCCTTTTCAAGGTATCGACTATCTTTACGAAATTGCTATTCGAAAGATATCAGCCGGAGAGGAGCATAGAATTTTTGGACAGACATCTTCGTGGAAATCTAGTTCTAGTATTAGGCGATTCGGTTTACGCTTTTAGGAACAGCACAGGATTTAAGCCCCTTGTGCTTGCCTCGGACAGAAACAAAATGCTAAGCATTGTAGCTTCAGAAAATTCCTTACGTAATCTAGTAGATTTGGAATTTAAGGATGTTCGTGCAGGGTCCCTGATAGCACTACATGAGGGCGCAGTTGAAGAGTTATCAAGTGACCTTAGACCTAGGCACATGCTTATGGATCCTTTTGAATTCATAAGAGAGTCGCATGTAACTTCTTTATTTAAAAACAAAAGCATTTATGAGATTAGAAAAGAAATTGGCAAAAAGCAGGCTGATTTTCTCAGTTCTCGAATCAAATATTCAATTGATGGGGCGTATGCTGAACCAGATTACACTCGTCCAATGGCCTTAGGCTATAGCATCATGATTGGAATGATTAGGAAGAATTTTGACATGGCCGAAGGCGTAATAAAAGATAGATATGACGATGCAGATCATATGATAGATTTTTCAGAACAAGTCAGCAAGAATAAGTTGCTCACGACTCATAAGTCTCTAAAATTTATAGTTGAAGATCAAGTTAGGAACAGAAGAATAGCTTCAATTC
Source organism: Nitrososphaera sp. AFS (assembly GCF_009898475.1). Taxonomy (GTDB): domain Archaea; phylum Thermoproteota; class Nitrososphaeria; order Nitrososphaerales; family Nitrososphaeraceae; genus Nitrosopolaris. The sequence continues at coordinate 4,807 of NZ_QURE01000003.1, forward strand.
AAGGCACAATTCAAACAGGGGGTACGGCAAAGGAAACGATATACTATTTGCGAAAAGCAGGTGCTAAAAGTGTCGATTTAGTCGTGAGTTATGTTCCTACCGCAGACGGTAGACAAGTTGGTCTATACACAAAAAATAGAGAGTTAGTCGCAAACAAATACGTCGGAAAAGTTTCATCAATTGATGAACTGAACGTGCGCGTGAAAAAAGAACTTGGTGCGGATAACATTTATTACAATAGTCCCGAAATTCTTGCACGGGGAATTGGTGTGCCTGAATACGATCTGTGGTTTCCGGAATGGGTTCGTTTTTTGGACTACAAATAATTCGAAACTTTTAGAAGTGGAATATAACGATTCAGAGCTATAAGGCTGCAGAGACCTCTATCTTCCTGTTAAAGGGCATTAAAGTCACAACATAGGTTATACAATATATAATAAGGAATTATGACAATACGTAGAATCTACTGAATCTCTCAAAGGTGAATATTCACTATTAATTGCGGAACGACCAAAGGTAGAACTTAAATGAAAGTCAATGAGGGCTTACAAAGGAGAAGAAGCCTTGAACAACGGCCATACTTGTATTTCAATACGTGGGGATAAGTTTCTTTTCACTGGCGCAATGATCGAGTTGCAGGATCCGTTAACTAATGGTAAAGTGATATTCTAAATGAACCCCTCAAACGATGAAGATGACTAGCCAAGCGATTTAACCTCATCTGGGTTCACGACCAGCCAAAATCCAGCCATCGTATATATACTGTATTAACAAAATATGGTGGATTGAATTTGAAGAGTTCTACACATATAGAGCCTCATGTAAAAGAGAGTAGCTACATCCGGGATATTGTTTTCGGCTTTGGTGATGGAGTAAACACATCGCTTGGCATCGTTGCTGGGGTGGGTGGAGCTCAGATTTCAGCGGACGTAGTAATTTTGGCAGCTTTGGTAGGCATGTTTACTGGGGCAAAGGCTATGGCAGTCCAAAATTATTTGGCCGTCAAATCTCAGCGGGAGATTTTAGAGTCAGAGATAAAACGAGAGGAGTTTGAGATTGAACACCTTCCACACAAGGAGCGTCAAGAAATAGTGGAAATATATCAGGCAAAGGGATTTCAAGGTGATGAACTCCAAAGAGTGGTTGACAAGATAACTTCAAACAAAGATGTTTGGCTTAAAACAATGTTGACAGAAGAGCTGGGACTAAATTTGGACATATTGGGAAGCCCTCTCAAGGGAGCCCTAGTTATGTTCGGATCTTTTTTACTTGGTGGGATACTTCCAATATTGCCTTACTTTGCAGTGAAAGCTGGACAACTATCGCCTTGGCTATCTATCGCTTTAGCTATAGCCATAAGTGTAGTTTCTTCGTTTATAGTCGGAGCGATTAAAGGTAGAATGGCTAAGAAAAACTGGATTAAAGGTGGTATTGAAATGGCAGGATTGGGAACAGGTATTGCACTGTTGGGATACGGGATAGGAGCAGAATTTGTGAATGTGGGAATAGTTAGTGTAAAGGGGAGTTGACGCAACTGTCTTATTAGAAATATCTATGTAAACGCAGAGGTTGATTATCGAGGTGAATCGGAAAAGCCTTTGTAAACATCAGAAAATTCACTAATCGCAGCCTTAGCATTACTTATAGCGCCGTGTTTCCTTGAAGTTGTTAATGCCGCCTTCAATTCATTAACTAACTCTGTTATGGAATTTAGTGTTTCCTTCAGACTGTCGCTCATCTCGCCAAGCCCTTTGCTATCACCTACTGTGCCAAAGGTTCTACTAGCAGATTTAAGGGTCTCTCTAGCCTGTTCAAAAACACCGCTTTGCTTCATCTCGATGACTGCGTTCTCGATCTTGATGGAGGAGTTCTGTATGGACTCAGCAGTTAACTTGATATTCTCTACATTCTTCACAAATTCCGGTGTTTTGAAAGTTTCCATGATCTCCTTTGCAGCGTTTGCCGCTTCAAGTATTTTTCCCAGGGATTCCTGCACTCCTGGAGACCCAAGCTCGCGAATAATAGAGACGGCATCTGAGGTTGTTTCCCTGATCTCAGTCAGTTTGCCTGCCATTTAGAAAACTATACTCCGCCCATTAATTGAAGGTTGCGCGATGCTGTTTCGATGGATTAGTATTAGCCTCCTACGCTAGGAAATTTGCAAAAGCCATCTATTAAGCAAAATGCGATGACAAAAGAATTGGTTCGAGATGATCCAGGATTTGATCGATAGAGTAACCTAATTGAGCATTAGATGCTACACTAGATTCGGCCTGCAGTAACTCCAGACAGAGTAACTGCAGTAACTCCAGAGTAACTGCAGTCGAAGTAGCTTCTACAAAGGATGCGGCTTGGTGAGAATGGGAAAATTCTCCGATGGTCTATATCGCCCACCAGCCTTCAATAGACAATTGGATGTGAAGAGATGGACTTAAAAATTGCCTGTTAGTCCGCAACTTCTAAAACAAATAATCTTTTGTTTCGAACACAACATCATTTATTATTAGATAGCAGGCCGAGAAATACTAGAGGATAACCCCAAACGGCAATATCGGTACGTTGAGATCTGTAGAAGCATTAAAGGTTGGGAGTGGCCGTTAGAACCTCAGCAGTAAACCTCATGAAATTGAAGTTCAAGTTCAAAGCCCGGCTTAAATGAAGTCGAACATGTCCCGAGATTAACGTGGCCTAGCATCCCCCTAAAGTTTAGGATTTGGTTCCCAAGAGTGGTGCTGAACCGGTTCGCTTCAGGGTGGACCTAAACCATGCTTGTTTTAGTCTTGTTAAGACCCGTTTGTCAGAACTATCGACAGTCCCACTAATAATGCTGAACGGATGCCCCAATTTTGGCCTTTTTTTCATTTCTACCATATAACCGACAATAGGTGTTGAGATTCATGACCCTTAAATCAGGCTTCTTCTTTTCCTCCGCGCTTTCTTAGAATCACAGCAATAGCAATCAGCGCGATGAGCGCTATCAGCATTGCAAAAAAAATCCCTTCATTTTTAACTGTCCCCTTTGGGAGAATAAGCAGGCTGGTAAGGATCTCGGGAATCAATATCACATGTGTGTTCATAGATCACCGATATTTGGTTGTTGAGATCCTTTGGAGGTGTAAAGAGGTCAACAAGTTTGCGAACAAAGCGCATCTAAGGTTCTGATCTTTAGAGGTGGGGAAGGGATTCGAACCCTTATTAATTCGCTCCCCCCATTTCTCTGCAGGCGAACGCATAACCGCTCTGCCACCCCACCTTCATTGGGATCTAGATACTATGGAATTTATGAACTATTTGTCCAAAATAGATAAGACTAAGACACTAAAGAATGACTGTCACTACTAGCTTTGCCTATGTTTTGACGGTGAAAGGCGGCTACTTTATATCACACCCGGCGTTAACTTCAACGGTTTGAAATACAAATCAAGCAATTTATGAACTCAGCGCGATATTTATGTAAGTATGGTTAAATCAATTAAGCTAATTATTTTTCCCGTAAGTCTATAAAAGAGCATCATAAAACCAGAAAGCTCAATATCGGCCGAACCTCATTTACATCTCTTTTAGCGATTGTATCCCCAGAAGTCCTGATGCTACCTCAAGACATTTGCAAAAAGCATTTACTAGTGCAATTCGCGCAATCCTAATTTCTCTATTATCTTCCTTTAAGACAGGGGTAGTTTCATAGAACACGTTGAATGCGGTTGCCAAGGTATGTACGTATTTTGCAAGGATTTTCGGTTTCAGCGATCTAGCCGCATTTTCTATAACCAAGTCGAACTTTGAAATTACTCTGATGATTCTAATCTCAGGTTCGCTATTCAACTTACTGAGCGGTGCTCTGCAATATTTCTCCCTCGATTTCTCTAGAATTCTTTGAGCTCTTGCATATGCATACTGTAAATACGGGCCAGTATCGCCATCCAAATTTATTGATTCGGTAATATCGAAAACAATGTTTTTGTCTAAATCGTATTTTATCATATTATATCTTACCGCACTTACGGCAATTGATTCTGCAAGCATTTCCAATCTTTCCTTTGAATAACCCGGATGTCTGGAACTTACTTCCTCGTAGGCTTTCAGTTTAACCAAGTCAATAAGATCGTCTGCATTGACTTGGATGCCCTTTCGGCCGGACATCTGGACTGAATGTTTCGCATCGATGATCGTACCGAGGTTGTGTGCAGTTCTAGAGCTCAAGGAGACAGGCTCATATCCAAGATGGAGGTAAATATTATCTGATTGTTGGAATTTCGAGAGGACGCAAGATATAATGCACTGTAATCGTGACTGCCTCGAGTCTATCACAGTAATAGCCTTGTCTGCGGAGGTAAAGTCAGGATGTTCGCTTTTATCCTGCGAAATGTCCAAAGTTGTCGTCCATAGCACGGTGTTGTCCCATTGGTCACAAAATTCTCGGTATGAAAATGGATCATTCACAAAACCCACCTTCCAGGCCGCATATGGTATATCCTTGGCTATATACGTCAGGGTGCCATCACTCCTCACTATCACCTTTTCTTGATCGCTCGCACGTTCAGGATTTATAGTCCAACAACCAGCGTTTTTTCCTTCCTTTGCTAGTTGCACCAGTCCTTTATTCTTCAGCCAATCAAATGTTCTGTCCCAAAGATCAGAAAGAACGATTTGTGATTCAAAATTCACGAGGTCATAATGTGCTTTCATTCGCCAACATGTAGTCAGCTGATCCAGCAGAACCCTAAGGACAATTGTAGAAGCAAATTTAGCTAATTCAGATTGCCCTACCTCCAACTCCTTCAGTATATATCTCCTCTTTTCCAGCAAAGAGGGTTTGGTCGGGTAGAGTTCATTTACTTTAACATATACATAATCTCCACAATACCTATCAAATTTCATTGGTTTGCTAGGCGGCTCAACAGGAAATCCTGCAAACTTGAATGCGACTATTATGTCAGCGACTTGCAAACCCGAGTCATCAACATAATTCAGTACTTTGACCGCATGATTCGTAAATTGTAAAATTCTATAGATAACGTCTCCTAAGATAACATTTCGAAGGTGGCCAACATGAAGAGCTTTATTAGGGTTTACACTCGTATGTTCTAAATTTACTCTTCTTCCTCCGCCAACATCCCAGAAACCATAGCTTGGGTCCTCTAGGGCTCTAGATAATGTAATTTCAGAAAAGGTATCATTGTTCGTCCTAAAATTGATATACCCGCCCGGATGTGCCTCGGCGGAAGCAATCATTGATAAGGATCCTTTCTCATGCTCGTCTCTAATTATTGGTCGAAGGTAATTTTCAACAAACTCTTGCGCAAATTGATAGGGTTTTACATCATAAACCTTACTTAACTCAAAAGCGACATTCGAACTTAAATCTCCAAATTCAGGCTTAGGTGGGTCAAGAAGCTCAAATTTATGCCCGGCATGACCTAAATTTGAAAGCCCGATTGAAATGAGGTGCTCGGCTTCGCTGACTAGTTTGCGAAAAGTCATTCTAGCGAAACGCTTCCATATGATTAAGCATCACCAAATTTATGGCATCGACTAGGCCTTTCCCTGCTCTACCTCTTACTACGTGTTTGGCCTTTGCCTTAACGGAATCATCAGAGTGGCTTAGCGCAACACTGCAACCGCAAACTTCGAAGAGTGGTATATCCGTTTCACTGTCTCCGATAGCCGCCGTTTCTTGTGAGTTTAAATTTAGCATCTTGAGAGCTTTCAACAATCCTGATCCCTTATCAACACCTTTTTCATTTATATGGTATGCATATTTACTGTCACTTAGTGTCAGGTCTAGCCCATTTTCTACTAACACTTTCGCTCCTTCTCGTAAATCAAACGTTCTTGCTAAAACTACTTCAGTGAGCCTATTGAAAACTGGCTTCATCTGGACTCTTTCAAAGTTGTGTCTCAGCACTTCATATCCCTTTAAGCAATTTTCTTTTCTAGCCAGTAGTATGTGATTATTAGGCGCTGTAGTTATCACGCCCCCGTTTTCACCAACGGAGAGGTGCGTGGTCCCTCCGAATACTGCAAGTACAAATGCTTCGACTGATGATCTTCCGGTAACATAAATTACTCTTAAGCCCATGTCTTCTAAACATCGCATCGCTCCGAGGCCATCCAAATGCACTCGGCCACAGCCGTCCTCAGTCAATGTTCCGTCTATATCAATTGCAAAAGTTTTAACGCCATTCAGTTCTACTTACACCCCACGCAAACAACACTCTACCTTGAAATCACTTCCTCCTTTGCGCTGTTTGCGCTTGTATAAGTGTAATGTTCACTTTTTTGGCTCGTAACCCTTTGGCTTTATATGCTTTTAGGAAGAATGACTCAGCTTAAGATACATAGATGAGGCTTAGTGGTCTATCGTTGCAAAAAGAATGTATTGTGTTTACATGTTTCTCAATCGGGTTCTGTCGCCTTAATTGGCCATGACTGTGATCGTTAACTATTGGATCGGCGGAACCATAGATCGATTTATTATATTTTAATTAAGAATTAAAGCCAAAGCCCTAATCGAAGTCTTATAAGCCAAACAAGTGACTGATCCCTAAGTACTCCCTTACTATCGTTGCAGTAGATTTAGGCTAATTTCTAACTTTAAGAGATCTTCCCAATAATCCTAATTATTCTATCGTAGCCGTTGGTTTTACAAATTATCTACCTATGATGTAGCAAATTAGGTTTCAGCTCCATAATGGATGCATATTTGCGGGCCTTACTTGGAATACTAGTATTCGTCTTGTCAAATCATTATTGCCGCTGGCTTTTCCCAGACATGTTGTATTTTTTGGCGACGATCTGATAACGATTTTTGTTTCGAGACGTTAATCTTAATTTTGAAACCATATCTCAGTCTGCTAGTCCACTTCTCGACCTCTTCTAGACGTCCAATGCCAGTAAGCCTCTCTCCTTCCTTAGTTACTACCAAGAAATTTGCCTTGTCTCCTCTTTTCATTATAGAAATTCGATCATAGAAATGGTGCCAATCTAGCGGATTTAAAATAAGTGCTTGAACTACCAAAATATCCCCTATTAGAACGTCGGTCAAATAATATGGTAGTACTTCTAAATCGCCTATTTTTGCATACATCATCATAATTGTGTCAAAGTTAGTATATATCTTTTTTATAAAAAATTGGGGCCTGCGCTAACTATTCTATTTAAGTGACCATATTATAGGAATTTCACAGGATTCAGATAATAAAATTAAATTCATTTATTTTGCAATAAATGTACTAGGGTATCCTTAAATAACGTCCAAAAACGATGGAATAAAGGGGCCCGTGGCCCAGCCAGGATAGGGTGCTAATCAACAAGCATAAGCCTCCGAAGCCAGTTGTCGTGGGATCGAAGCCCACCGGGCCCGACCGGATTAATTATACCAAATAGAGTATGCTGCTTATTTTTGAACGAGGGTATCAATTTCGCAATCCGAACCTATGTCATCGAACCAATTGTAATCGTGTTCTTGGCAGGAATACTTATATGAGTTAAATTAGGTTACTGCATGGTTAGGGATTGGCAGCAGTAGAACTTGTTAAACTTGATGATCGAGATAATTTACTTTTGGAGAGGCGTGAGTTAACCGTGCTTCTGAAAAATGCGGCCGGAAGAATCAAAAAATCAGAGGCGGCGGCATTAGTTGCAACACAACATTATACAGGAAAGGCAGTACTTCCTATTTCGATGACTTGCCTTAAAGGCAAAAGTGATGTACTGGCCACTTTCTACGTTTACGAGGATGAAAAAACTGCTAAGGACTATTTACCCAGGTATATGACGCTGAGGACTTTACCTAAGGATGAAAGAAAAAAAATTCTCGCTGAAGAAAAGGCTGCAAAGTTAAAAGCGAAACAAGCTCTTGCGGGTCAAACCCGAGGACAAAGTAGGAGCAAGAGATAACTTGGCAGACAAGAAGAAATCAAAGGGTGAGGTATCAGTTCACCTATTTTATCAAATTCAAGGCGAAAATCTAACCCGAAATAAGCGAGACTGCCCTAGGTGCGGAAAGGGGGTATTCATGGCTGAACACCGTGACAGATTCAGCTGCGGCAAATGTGGCTTCACAGAGTTTTCGGAACATTCGAAGAAGGGATCGAAAAAGCGATAATCGACAAGTGGCATTCATTGAGGCTGGGCGAAGGTCCCTCACGAAATCATTGTCCACTTCGCGAGGGGGTGCTTTGTTCTTTGGCATTTGATATTGAGGACCATTTTTACTCTTTAGGCCTGACGCACAACACATCGTCAATTTAGAACCTATGTAGCATTTTTTACAACAAAAAATATGAAAGCTGCAGTCTGCTGTCTGCATATGAACCACGACTGAGTTCACTTCTCTTTCAATGGATTACCACATCCAACAACATACCGAAGCAGGTTAATCAACAAACAGAGCAAATAATGGCTATCATCAAACTTAACGAACGCGTTATGTATTTGTGGAGTGGTATCATATCCCCCTACAGGCTTTCTACACCCAATTAGCACTACATGACCGTCGTATGTGTTGACCTTCTGAACAATACATAATCAATAATAGCACTATTTGAGAACAACTTCAGAAATGTCAAATACCTTAGTCTCACACTTTGTTCCTATAATCTCAGATACGTTGGGGACCGTATTATCAGATCCACTTACAAATTTTTTTATGGTGAACCCTCCTTCGACCATAATCTTCAGTTCGAAGCACTTGTTAGTGACGCTTGAGCACTCAATGGAGTATATTCTCTTTGATGTTGACCTGTTCTTATCTTGAAATTTCACAAGGGAAAAGTTCAGTCGGCTAAGGGCTTCGAGTTTCTGAACCTCAAAGGGTTCAGAACTTTCAACAAGGACTTTTGCCCTTGTAATAAAGCGAATAGGAGATTGAGGTGCACTTTTTGGTCCTGCCCTTAAAATTATCTCGACTTCGCAAGTTTCTATGAAAATATGAGAGTTTAAAGACCTCAGTTTAGGATCTGATAGGCGAACAAAAAATGGCCTGCCTTTACCAAATACTAAACTACTGGCATCTTCACTACCCACCCATGAGAATTTTAGGAAGTTGCATTTGGTAACGCGAATCAGTTCAGCTGCGATGATACCTTCGATACTGCGGCCATGGTGACTACATTGGATGCGGGATTCGCGCTCGTTTCCCTCGCCCTCGCATTGTCTGCAGAGTCGTTGCCGTTGAGGCAGACCCCGTTGCTTCTTGATATATCGTCCAGTAAAAGTCAACGATCTTGATTTGGCAAAAATCCTTGCTTTGCCGACTTGCGATATGACAACATTGATTGACAAATCTGGTTCAGAGAAAGACAGTTTTTTTTTTGATCTTTCTTGAAATCTTTCCCTCAATTGATTTTGAAGCTGGCTCTTTATACTCTCACTTCCTTTTAATTTGTGCCTGGCTCTAACCTGATCTTCCCGATCAAAAATATCGTGAGGTAAGCTTATGCCAATGCAGAAGGTCTCAAATTCGTAATTATTACCCACTTCTGATTCAATCAATAGATCGAGATAATCCAATTGATTCATGAGTCCACGGCAGATAAAGCACGACCCGTAATCAATGCACAATTGATCACCTATTCTAAGACTAGTGAGACGACTAGTACAGAAGGCACAAAGATTATAGTAATTTCTTAACTCTAAGTCGCTGAATCGAAGATAGGATTTTTTAACCAATACCGAACCTCCGCAACATTCCCTGCATTTGCCGGCCCTTTGCTTGTTTCATCATTGACTTGGAATTATTGTATTGTTTGATCAATTCTTTCACATCATGTTCTGTCAATCCAGATCCTCTTGCTGCTCGCTTCCTTCGAGAATCATTCATAATATCGGGGTTACGTCTTTCGATTTTGGTCATGGATTGAATAATGAATCTCCATTTTTCCATTTTGTTTTGCAAAGCATCTAGCTGGTCATCTTTTACCATTCCAGATAGTCCTGGCAAATTGTCAATAACGTTTCTAAAGCCCATTTTTCCGACATTTTCCATTTGTGAATAAAAGTCTTCGATTGTCATTTTTCCACTCAAAAGACGCTTTGCCTGTCCTTCATCTGCCTGTAATTCAAGATTCTTTGCCATTTCGAGTAATGCCCGGATGTCTCCCATTCCTAACAGCCTCCCGACAAATTGGGTGGGAGAAAACCTTTCCAAATCGTCGATGCGTTCACCTGTTCCTATGAACATTACACGAGCTCCCGTCGCTGAGGACGCTGCTATAACCCCTCCTCCTTTGGCAGTCCCATCAAGTTTGGATATCACTATACCGCCTACTGGCGCAGCATCATGGAATGCTTTTGCTTGGCTGAAAGCTTGTTGCCCTATTGTACCGTCTATTACAAGCAATACAAGATCTGGTTTTGAAGCTTCGTACATCGTCTTCATTTCTTCTAACAATCCTCTTTCTTCTTTGTGTCGACCAGCCGTATCAATAATAATCACGTCAAGACCCGCCTTCTTGAAGTGTTCAAGCCCATTCTTTACTATACTAACCGGGTCTTTATTCGACTCGTCCCCAAATACTTCAACATCGATTTTACTGCAGTTCATCTTTAGCTGAGCCAGGGCCCCAGGCCTCCAAGTATCTGCTCCTATAACAGCAATGCGGTACCCATGCTTAATCAGCCACTTTGCAAGCTTGCCCGTAACAGTAGTTTTGCCGCTTCCTTGAATACCGAGCATTAAAACAACGTTTTTTTGCCCTGATTTGATACCCAATCCATCATCAGAGCTCTTTTGAACTTTGTCTATGCTAGTAATCGTCTCCCCGGCATATCCGAGCAATTGTGCAAGTTCACCATACAAAATAGTGATTATGTGATCCTTTCTCGAAAGCCCCTTCACGGGATGCTCAGTTAACGCTCGTTGTTTCAACCTATTAGTTATTGAAAGTACTAGTCTGACATTTACATCCGACTGCAGCAAAGCTCTTTGAACATCTTTACATAGAGAATCGATTATTTCCTCGTTTATATCAGAAGCTCCGACTATTTTCTTCAATGCGTCCCTAAGGCCGGAGCGGAGGTTATCTAGCATGTCTATTTCTCTACAAGTGCCGCATCTTGTATTTCAAATATTCCCCGCTGACCGTCCCACTTTGTAGTAGCTCTCTTAATCTCGAGCTTCTTTCGATATATTGGACAGTCAACTACCAGTGTCTCTGCGTCGCCGCCCTCAAATGTTAAATTGATGCGGTATATTCTGGCGATATGTTTCAAGCGTTCTAATGATTCCGAATCCAACCTTACGCCTAGCCACGAATCGTCTAGTCCCATAGCAGACACCGCTACGATCATAATCTCAAATTTCTTTTCAATTAGCATATCCATGTAATTAGATTCTTCAATGTGCCAGATAGGAGATACCTCCTCGAGGCTTAGTTTTTCGCAGATCTTTTCGATTACGTGTTTCTGATATCTGCTATATATTGCTCCGTGTACTATTCCCTCCACTTGGTACTGAGATGTTGCCCTTACTATCGACCTTTCTAAGTCTCGTGCTTCTTCCTCCTTTGTTACCGATTTTGCATTAAAAACCAGAGAAGGGATATTCAAGGCCTCGCCCAAATATGTCGCAAGGCGGCAGTTAGGATAGTGAAAGAGCATACTAGAGTCACCGTAAGGACATATCGTCACCAGACATGAGATTTCGTGCCCTATCTTTCCTGCTTTATATAAAGCGAAAGTGCTGTCCTTGCCTCCGCTAAAAAGGCCAAGTAGTTTCACTCAAGCCACCTTGATTCTGAAAATTCCACTGGATGCTTCAGCACTCATAATCGTCATCATGTAGGTTTCTGATTCAGCCGGCTCTTCCAGGTTCCTCATTAGCATCCAAGCAAAAATTGTCATAACAATATAAATGCGATATGGAAGTTCGTTTCTAGCTTAAGACTTACCTCTCAAAGCCCAACTCTAATCCATTCAGTTTAATTGGTCGATTGGTAGTATCTTTAGCTTGGAAAAAACTAATGCATGTTCGTGACATTTTATCCCGCGGGCAGGATTTGCTCCAAGTTTTGAGGCATAACTTGTTTGAGCCTGCGACTCTTCGGTTTCTATCTTTGTGAGCCCAGTAGGCTGTTTCACTTGGTCAGCTTCAGTCAGCCAACATCTACAGCCGAAAGCTCTACCAGGCTGAGCTACCGCGGGACAATCTCGAGTATCGCAAATGGTATATATTCTTACAGCTGAAACCATTGCCGCCATATTCTGGATTGTAAAATATTGAATCTCAACCGTTTAGGAGTGCAGCTATGTCTTTACAGAAATATGAGATTATCAGATCTGCTCCTGCGCGCTTCATTGAGCAAATTGAGGCAATTATCCAAGTCTGTTCGTCAATCCAATTTAATGACCCAGCTGATTTAATCATTGCATATTCTCCAGAAACATTTTGTGCAGCTAGGGGAAATTGAAACTTCTCCTTAACTGTGGATATAATGTCTAGATACAGGATAGCAGGCTTTATAATTGTCATGTCTGCTCCTTCGAGGATGTCATTTTGAATCTCACGAATGGATTCGCTGCTATTGCTAAATGGAATCTGGTATGAGGACTTGTCTATGTGAACATGGTCCATGATCTGCTCTGAAAATGCCAAAGACCTAAACGGCGAATAAAGAGAGGAGGCGTATTTGATAGAATAAGGATAGATTTTTATTTTTTTAAAACCAGCTTCGTCCAAAATCGTTCTAATTGACTTTACCTGGCCATCCATCATCGAAGAAGGCGAAACCACATCTGCACCTGCTTCAGCATGAGTTTTTGCGATCTCAGAAAGAGATTGAACAGTAATGTCATTACCAATAGTGTCATCTGTTAAATCACTCAAACCACATTGCCCGGACAAGTTATACTGACACAAACAGACATCGGTTATGATTGTAAGTTCCTTGCCAAATTCCTCTTTTAATTTTCTTACCGTTCTCTGTACTATGCCAGACCTGCTCGAAGCGTCGGTGCCAATTGAGTCCCTCAAAGAAGGAATGCCAAATAGAATCACTGAAGATATTCCCATTTTCATCAGTTGCCTGACCTTAAATACTGTATCTTCTATAGAAACTGTAGAGAAATCCGGAAATAAAGCTGTTCTAGGCACTTTCGGTCTATGCTCCCTTAAGAACAAAGGTGCCACTAGCTGGTTTGTTTCGAGGCTCACTGAATTTAAAAGGTTTTCTAGTTCACTTCCCCTAAATTTGCTCTTTTGCAAAATCCTAGGAAGGGATTGAACAAACATATATGAATCTTGTTACATCAATCCCAATTCGTAAACATAATTTGAGTTCGGATTTGGCAAGAGTAGAATTAACTGTGGGCATTCCGTGTTTCAACGAGGAAAGTAACATTACCAAGCTCCTTGCCGTAATCTCAGAACAACAATCTGAAGTCCTCGGAATTTGTGAGATAATTATTTCTGACGATTCATCAGACAGCACAGTTAGGTTGATTGAGGAATTTGCCTTAAGAAATCCATATTTAAACATAAGGTGCCTGCACCATTCTTCAAGAAGAGGAGTAGCAAGTGCATGGAATGAAATTTTTCAGAATGCGAGCGGACATCTCATCGTGTTGTTCGACGGAGACGTCATGCCAGACAAAGACTCAATCAGAGAATTGTTATCGTCTTTAAACGGGCATACAGGGTTATGTATCTCGAATACGCTGCCGGCTGAATCTTCCACCATTGCAGGGAGGGCGTCTCGCTTCGTCTCAACGTGGCTAAGGCTTGTGAAATTGAATAGGCTTTCCCAGTATACAACAATTGGACGAGGACTCTTGATCAGGACTGATATAGCAAAGGAGATTATTATCCCCGAAGGAATTATTGCGGTTGATCTATATCTACAATGTAAGGTGTTAGAACTTCGAAAAGAAATTGTATACAATGATCGTTCGGTGGTTTGTTTTAACCCGCCTAAAACAATTAAAGATTTTAATTCACAGGTAATTAGGTCTACAATTGGCCACCGTCAGATCGATAAGTGGGTTGACAAGTTTCATATTCGGCTTCCATTGGGGGTAGCGTTTCGCTCAGCATGGAAGGCATTTATGTCTGATCCAATTGGAGCATTTTCGGTAGCTACTTGTTATGCACTGCTTCCTTACCACAAAACTAAGCTTCAAGGTGCGGGCTCTAATCGTTGGTATGTTGCTCAAAGCACGAAATAGTCAACCCCGGCACAATTACCGGGCTATTCATTATCCAAACTGAGCATGGCTGCTAGACTTGGATTGATGGTAATATATTTATCGTGGTGCATTTCTTAGAATTTGGTTGACAGTTGCTCGTGGCGTGCAGGGGTATATATGTACGCCCCATGAGAAAGAATCTAACAATCTCGTAGAAAAGCTTTCGAGTTCTATCAACATAACAAACATATACTTTGTAACCGCAACATTCTCTTCTGAAAGCATGCTCTATTTTCCAAATAGAGCCAACCACTACATCTTGGCCTCCTTTTCTGATTCTATAGATTTGGAATTAATCTACACTAGGATCCCGGAAAGACTATCGTTTGTATTTAAGCTAAGTGATTCATTATTTGAACGAAGTTCACCCAATATCAAATACATGTCTATATATTTTACGAGGTATGTTTATGGAGAACTGGAGATCTCAGATATTGCGAATATTATTGCAAGACGCGAAAAAGTAAGGAATCTCACCTTAGCGCAATTACAGTTTTTGAACTCGTCACATCCAAAATTCGTATTCCCCTATGCAAGAAATGTAATAATGTTAGAGGTGGAGGGCGAAAAAACACATCAGAGTGACCAGAAATATTGTGAAAGGACCCAAAGGGATGTGGCCAGAAAGGGCCTCCAGTTAATCAACCTTGTTAGTTTATCAATCTTAGATAAATTGAAGTGAACAGAAGTGTTAAATATTCATAGAACCTTTCTTGCTTGGAATTGCATTGAGCAAACCAATGGACTTGGGAAGCCTGAAAGTTGGTTCGTACATCGTGATAGATGGAGAGCCTTGTAGAATAGTATCATATGATCATAGTAAGCCTGGAAAACATGGTTCTGCTAAGGCAAGGGTCTCCGCTATTAGTGTGTTTGATGGTTCGAAACATACGCTAGTCTCTCCGGTATCTGCAGGTGTGGAAGTGCCACTAATAGATAAAAGAAACGGTCAAATCATCTCAATGTCTGGCAATGTCCTCCAACTCATGGATTTGGAGACCTTCGAGGTTTTCGACACATCTGCAGTGGAGCAAGATATCATCGATAAAGTCCACCAAGGCGGCGAAGTTGAATACTGGAAGGTGCTTGATAGAATCAAAGTAGCGCGTGTGAAGAACTAATTTAGTTACACAAATTTCATGCCTCGAGAAATTCTGCCAACAAAAACTTTTATACTTTAGCACTGGATTTAGGCTATGGCAAATAATTCAAAAGATTCGATTCAGAATATTGTTGCTCTGGAGGTCCTTCAAAAAAATGGCGTTAACATCGAGAGGTTGAAGGAACTTATTACCAAGGGAGTCGGTGCAGAATTTACAACATACTATTATTACACGATTTTAAGAATGCATTGCACAGGACTAGATGGAGAAGGTATAAAGGAGATCGTAGAAGATGCAAGGATCGAAGATAGAAATCATTTTGAAGCGATGGTCCCGCGATTGTATGAATTGGGCGGAAGTTTGCCCCGCGACATTAGAAAGTTTGCAGATCAGGCAGGATGTCCTGACGCATATTTACCTGATAACTGGGAAGACCTCCGATCAATATTGAAGGTCCTTTTAGAGGCTGAACAATGCGCTATTAGATCTTGGGGTGAGGTTTGTGATATGACTGCAGGAAAGGACCCGAGAACGTATGACATAGCACAAAGAATAATGCAAGAAGAGGTGGAGCATGAGGCCTGGTTTATCGAACTGTTATCAAAAAGACCATCGGGACACTTCAGAAGAAAATTTGTAGGCCAGTCTCCGCATACCGGAAGCCAAGGAGGGCTGATCCACACCTGATTTTCTTTCGAAAGCTAATTTCGACATAGACTTATAATTAAGTTTGTGGGATGGCTTATGTTGCGAAACCAAAGGAGGATCGGCGAAGCGTTGATGGTGTTCAGCGGCATCGGAATAACCATCGGGGGTTATGCAATTGGGTTGTATCCTCTTTCGTATGGAGGCTTAGCGATTATGTCACTAGGTATAGTCTCTATCTTTTGGCGATAAACTTTAGCTAAAACTCAAGGTGATATTTTTTGCTGAATACTTTTGAAAGACACGCCTCGGATTCGCTGCGTAATTGATCTATCTGCAATTGCTTATCCTTGAGTTGGAGACTCGACTGACTTGCTTCGGTGGTCATCTCTTCAATATGTCTCAGGGTTTGTGAGATTTCCTCTTTTAGCCCCAGAGATCGTCTATCAAATTCGGTGTTTCTTCGCTGGTTTAGTGAGGCTAATTGTCGTTGGAGCGCCTGGTATCTTTCCCTTATATTTGGCAAAGCTTTTATAAGATTTTCTAGATGACGCTCTACCTTTGGTGCATCTTTGAGATGTATTCTCTCGGTACTTAAGTGCCTCTGAATATCGACCAGAATATCGAGGTAGGGCTTTATCTCTTTCTCTGAAAGGACGATAGCTGGCTCGTTAGACAATGCGTTTAGTCGCTCTGATGTCTGCTTTGAGATGCCATAAGAATACTTTGTTAACGCGCGGGATATTGGGCTAATTAAATGGATCAGTTCCTTCTGAATCTCTACTCTTTTATCTTCCACTTTACTTATTTCATTTTTAATCCTGGAGTATTCTTGGAACTCCGATGAGTTTTGGACGTTCACCATCTGGAGGTTCAGATCTCCAAGTCTGTTCTCTAACAATTTTAATTCGGTACCGTTATTCTTGAGTTGCTGCTGCTCAATAGCCATTGAAGTATTTGCATCCGATAATGTCATCAAAAGGCTGGTACAGTCAGAGAATGGTTTTTGCAGTGTATCAAACTCTCTCAAGATAGCATTTGCTTCCTTGAATTGAGAAGAGAGTGTCTCGAATTCATCCTTCAGCTTTCCAGCATATTTTTTAATGAAGACATTAAAGACCCTATTGTGAGAGGTGCTAACTTCTCTGAATCGGCTCGTAATTGCCTCCAACCTTTGGCCGAATTTTATTGCCTCCGATTGTGAAGCTGGCTCCGGGATCTCTATAGAACACTCACGTCTCAAACTCGTAACGACAATTCGCTTAGAGTTCTCTACAATTGGCTCAAACCTCGTCTCTTCAATTTTGATTTTTTCAGTTTCTAATTCTTTTGCAAGCTTTTCTATGTTCTTTAGGGATCGTATCACGTTTGCTCTTATCAGTGATAACTTGGAACAAATTTCTTGAGTATTCTGTACCTCCAGATCGTGCAAAATCGACAAGCCATCAGAAATCGATATTTTTAAAGAAGGTTGTTGGTCACCTTTCTCAGGTTCTACTTTTGAAAAGTCAGCCTTCCTGTTAAAAAGTCGAAATCGAGGAGTCAACATCCGGCAAATGAAGAGGCGATAAATAAACCATTGTGCTCAGAATAAGTTTTTATGGGACAATAACCGGTGCTTGAGACACTTGTTATTCATGACACGGCGCGCCTCACCACATGACTCTAAAGCAGAATGAGCAACTTAAACAAGAATAAGGAGATCAAATAATGCAAACCTCGTGTTGTATGTTCTAATCGTTACCTAGAAAATGTTATTTGATCATAATCCGTTCAATTGCATTGTGGTGAAATGTTAGCTCATGAATGTTAGTATCAATGATGCATTTGCCCTCGTTCCTAAATGAAACTTTGGCATTAGAAGCTTTTCCAATTCTGGAAAAGATTAGGCCATCTACACTAGACAGAATATTTTCGAGATCATCAGGTCTTTGGGTTCCTATAAGGAATCGAGAATGTGATTCAGAAAATAGTATGCCTTCTAGTGATAAGCAAGAATTAGGTATTCTGTCAACATCAAGTTCGAAGCCGACTGCACCCAAAATTGCCATTTCGGAAATTGCCGTGGCAATCCCACCTTTTGAGCAATCATGCATGCAGCTAACTTTGGCGTTATTGACTAGATATAATACAGTATTGCGGTTCGTTTGGTCGTTCTTCAAATCGACTCTTGGTACTTTACCGCCCGTGAAATTATGAACAAACTCATAATATTCAGACCCTCCCAATTCTTCTAAAGTATTACCGATTACAAATAAAGTATCGCCCTCTTTGAGCCTCGCCTCCAAGACTGGTCTTCCCCTTTGAATAAGCCCTATAGCTCCTATTACGGGTGTTGGCTTAATGGGCCCTCTATTGGTTTCATTATAGAAACTTACTTTTCCGCCGACCACCGGAACCTTTGCGAATTTGCAAAAATCAGTCACTGCCTTGACTGCTTGACGGAAGCTCCAAAATATATCAGGATTTTCTGGGTTCCCAAACTGCAAATGATCAACGACCCCTATAGGGGTCGCGCCAGTACAAGTTATATTCCGACACGCCTCAGAAAGGCATCCCAAGGTTCCGTTATATGGGTCGATATAGCAATGTTTTGAATTTCCATCCAACTTGATTGCTAGGTGCTTCCCGTTATCCAACCTGAGCACCGAAGCATCGGCTATGCCAGGCTGTAGCTTTGTTCTCAACCCGACTTCGAAATCATACTGGCTATAAATCCACTTCTTGCTTGCTATCGTGGGATTGGAGAGCATTAAAAACAACGTATCAGACAAGTCCAGTGGTGAAAAAACAGGCGGCTGCCGACGATTTAAATCAAGAAGGTAAGCAGGTTTTTTAAATGCCCTATATGCGAGAGGTGCATTTGCTACTAAATGTGAAGGCAGCTGCGCAGCAATTCTTTTCTTATTTTTAATGATGAGGTTCCCATGGTTTTCTACTTTGCCGATTGTGGTAAATCGAAGACCATATTTGCGAAAGATCTGGCCGATTTCTTTAGCATCAGTTGGGTCAACTACCACGACCATCCTTTCTTGGGATTCGGATATCATTAATTCAATCGGCGACATACCGCTTTCTTTGATGTGTATCTGATCCAATTCGATATTGAAACCCAATCCCAAATTATCGGACATCTCAGACAAGCAACATGATAGCCCTCCGCCTCCCAAGTCCTTGAGAGCCTTAATGATATCAGATTCTATCCCCTCTAATATCGCTTCTATTAATAGTTTTTCTGTGAATGGATCTGCGATCTGTACCGCTGATCTTTCTTTTCGCTCGTATTTCTTAGATGCAAAAGCTGCGCCATTTATCCCGTCTCTTCCAGTGGCTCCTCCTACTAGAATAATTATGTCGCCCCAGCTAGCAGTGTTTCGAACTGTAGATTTACCTGATCCAATGCCAATCGAGACAACGTCCACAAGACAGTAGTCAGCAAACGAGGCGTCAAACTCTACTTCCCCACCAACCGTGGGGACACCGATACAATTTCCATAGTCTCCTATCCCTTTTACCACATTTTTAAGCAGCCATCCAGAATCAGAGTTTGCTGATTCATGTTTTGAAATTGGTGCGAATCTAAGGGAGTCTAAAAGTGCGATTGGTCGTGTGCCCATGGAAATTATATCACGTATTACTCCGCCTACTCCAGTCGAACTGCCTCCGTAGGGGTCAACTGCTGACGGATGATTATGACTCTCGATATGCACTGTAACAACATATCCGTCACCTACGTCCAACACCCCTGCATCATACCCAGGCCCGATCAAGACATGTTTGCCTTCGTTCGGCAACTTCTTAATGTACTTCTTGGATGATTTGTAAGAACAATGTTCTGACCATTCAGCTGCTATTATCTCCTTTTCTAATCTATTTGGTTCCCTTTTGAGCTCTTTTGAAAGGTAGGTTAATTCCTCTTTAGTCAAAGCTGCCAAGAATGCTTCAGTCACTCTTCCTATCCAGTAAGGTGATCCCAAAGAGAACGAAAAATCAAAGAAGCCTCATGGCCTATTCCAAATGCTGGTACGCGCTCCGGATGTGGCATGATTCCCATAACATTTCTATCTTCATTGCAGACGGCAGCTATACTATCAGTCGAACCGTTTGGATTATTCTGGCAATACCTAAATACCACCTGATTTTTTTTTGAGATCGATGCTAGAATCTGCTTATCGACTATATACCTCCCCTGTCCGTGGGCAATCGGTATTTTGATTGTCTGTCCTAAACTAAGAAGCGAAGTAAATGCCGTAGTATTGGTTTCTACGCGTATATTTGTCCATCCGCAGATAAAACAAAGCGACTTATTTGTAACTAGGGCACCTGGTAACAAACCGCATTCCACCAAAATTTGGAAGCCATTACAAATTCCAAGAATCATCCGACCTTTATTGGCTTTTTTCTTTAATTCCTCTACTGCAGGGGTATGAGCAGCGATTGCCCCAGCCCTAAGATGATCACCGTAGCTGAAGCCCCCTGGAATTACGAATGAATCATATGAAGATAACTTACTGTTAGCATGCCAGACTAAATCAGCTGGAATTTTCAAATCGTGATTTAGAGCACGGTGAACGTCTCTGTCACAGTTGCTCCCCGGGAAAACAACAATTCCTATTCGTTCCATTGGATGAATTGTATGCGATAGAAATTCACCTATTAAGATTGTTATTGTGTATAAAATTTCTAACTGCAAAAAATTGAAAATATGATCAAAATGCTAATAGTGTGCTGATGGCAAATGGCCGATTAAGCTTTGCTATCGTCTATTGTGCCTTGTTTTCGAGTGGCCTCTGGCAAGCGGCTTAATCTTGGGGATTGCAGTTATGGAGCAATTGCTGACAACTGGGTTGAAAATTCTTAAACTTTCACACATAGTCCTGGCATTTTCTTCAGCAATTTTCTTATTCTTTGCTTTAACCTTTAACTTAAGGCTTTTTGCTACTCTAACCCCAATTACATTAGCGTACCCACCCCTCATTATTAAATCTCTGAGAATTGTTTCGCCTTCTGGATCACTTACGTAAGGCTTGTTTTCGATTGTCACAAGAATTAGAAATTCATCTAGATCTGTTTTTTTCGAAGGTAAAGAAGTCGCCCCGCTTCTACTACATTAACGAAAGTATTAATAAACATTTGAAGTTGATAACATATTTTCGGAGGTCATGTAGCTCAGCCTGGTTAGAGCGAAGGTTTTGTAAACCTTAGGTCGTGGGTCCAAATCCCACCATGACCTTGCATCCTATATGTTCCTTAGGTGGCTTTCTCAATATTGTCATGGTACTAGTTTTATCCCTGAACCGAATAAGAGATCTAATGCAATTAATCCGCAAAGGAAAGGTGAAAGATATCTTCCGATTAGAAAGCGGTAATTTCCTATTCCATTTTTCCGATAGGATCTCTGCATTTGACGTGCCAATTCCTAGCACCGTTCCCCATAAAGGACAAGTATTGTGTAGATTCAGCGAATTTTGGTTCAAATCTATAGGATTCCCTAATCATATGATAAGGGTTACTAATGAAACTGATATGGAAGTAAGACGGCTTGAGATGATTCCACTCGAATGTGTAGTCAGAGGTTACCTTTACGGGAGTATGTACGAGCGGCATAGGAAACTTGCCCAAAAAAATGGACACAGTTCCATACCACTCAAGGCTTCTCGCTTGGCAAAGCCTATTTTCGACCCCACAACTAAATCAGATGTTCATGACACCCAGATAACAAGAAATGATTCGATCAGGCTGGGACTTGTATCAGAAGATGAGTATGATTTTCTTGAACGCACTTCGATAGCCATATACAAAGTCATGAGCAATATCATCGAAAGCAGAGGGTTTATAATTGCTGATGTAAAGTTTGAATTTGGGAAAGATCCTACTACAGGACAAATCTACTTGGCAGATTCCATAGGGCCAGATGAATTTCGTCTCTGGTTGAAAGCTGATTATTCACCGGGCAAGGATCAGAAGAGCTTTGATAAACAAATCCTGCGGGACTGGCTAATAAACAAGGGCTTCCGAACCCAACTCGAATCTTCAATTAAGGATGGATCGTTGATCGAGACTCCGGCGTTGCCACCGGAGTTATTAAATGAATTATCCAGAAGGTATGTCTGGGCCTATGAAGAAATCACCGGCATGAAGTTGTGACAAAGAATAACCTCAGAGCCATAGACGAATTACTACCGTGAAATTGTCAATTTCAATATGCCTTTTGCTTCACGATTACGTAAGAGGCGAGTCATCTCGCGTGGTATATCAGAAGCTGCCTTATCACATGAAATCGCCAATGTCCTAGGGCAAATAAATTTTGACCGGCGGATTACTAAGTCATTGACATCAGAAAGCAAAAGCTTGGGATCACTATGAGCGTGCATCACGAATACAAGATCCTCTACTATTATCTCAATCTTCAAAACGAGGTCAGTTTTCAGTAGTAACTCCTTTAGGCATGGCTTCAGATCTCTACACGCTTTGTCTGCATTCACACCAACGATGCAGTCTCCCCTCGTGGAGAGTGTTTGGGCTTTAGTTACTTCGATTGATTTTGAATGATTGCTCAGGACGTTCGGATGCCCATAAAAGGTGATCTGATCTTGAATCATTTGACTTGTCATCAACCTGTGTTCGAGCTTAGAGATACTGAAGGTAAATTTAAATTAAAGATTACGAAGTAGTAAAAAATGAATTGTTACCAGCAGCAGCGGGATATGACCGTGCAATCACAGTGTTTTCGCCTGATGGCAGGCTATATCAAGTAGAATATGCGATAGAAACAGTAAGACGGGGTACCCTTGCCCTTGGCATAAAAAGTAAGGAAGGTGTTCTCCTTGCGGTGGAGGAGAAAGCAAGAAAACTTCAGATTTCCAATGTTACTCAAAAGATATTTCAGGTTGACGATCACATAGGAGTAGCGGCCGCAGGTTACATTCCTGATGCTAGGACTCAAGTCGATCATGCTAGATTCTTTGCTCAAAGCAACAGATTGATATACGACGAACCTGTCGACGTCGAAGGAGTGGCTAAAAATATAGCGGACATGGCACAGCAGTTTACACAATATGCTGGGGTCAGGCCGTTTGGTGTTGCGCTGATACTCGCTGGGGTAGATAAGAGCGGGGCTGCACTTTATTTGACTGACCCAAGCGGTACTTATATCGGGTATGATGCTGTAGCCATCGGAGCCGGGAGTGATCAAGTAACCGAATTTTTAGAGAAGAGCTATAGGGAAAATTTGACAATGCGAGAAGGTGGAGCTCTTGCCATGGAATCGATTTCCCTTGTGAGCGAGGAAAAGACTGGTACAAGGCATGTTAAGATGGCTATCATTGCTAACGACTCTAAGATGATGAGGAAAGTGGAAGAAGAAGAGATTGAAGAGTACGCAGCCTTGGCAAAAGATAAGACAGCAAATCGTAGTGCCTAGTCTTATATCTTTAGATGCCTTTATCGGGTTCACCTAAATCGTCCAAACATTATTGTGTAGCTGCGGGCAATCATCATTGCATGCCATTACTGGTTATGGGTTCTCCTAAACTTGGCCGAGGCACACTATTTTCGTAACCTCGGAATCTAGTATTTAAGTTAAGCTCCGCCCCTCACCTGAAATCGGCCTTTGACTCCAGGTTACCAAAAGAAGGTGATCAGTAACCTCGAGTGGCTTAGACGCTGAGGGTCTGACGTGCGTGAAAGGAGCTAAACCACACTATTCGAAAATTTGAAATTATTGTACTTGAAAGGCTTTTTCATATGAATCATCAACAACTACCAAATCTTTGGATAGCGATTCCTGATTCATCCCTTTCAGATGAGCAAACTATCAGAGACAAGTCTATCAAGATATGTCAGTTTGCTCGAGCTTGTTCTATCTTTCGTGTGAGCAAGATCTACATTTACCATGATAGTTCACAAAGGCTCAGGTCCCAGGATTTGGTGCTGTTGACGACCATTTTGCGATATCTTGATACTCCGCAATATCTTAGAAAAAGATTGTATCCTCACTCTAGAGAACTAGCGTATGCCGGTATCTTACATCCATTGAGTTCACCTCACCATCAGGAATTACAAAGATTTGAAGATGTTAAAGTTGGAGATATACGAGTAGGCGTTATTTGTCAGGTGAATGGACAGTATTGTGCGGATGTAGGTCTGGATGGGCTTGTGCTATTAGAGACGAGGAAAAAAAATTTTGTTAATAAAATCAATGTGAAAATTACCGCTACCAAGCCAATTCTGAAAGGAGTGGAGGCTAGACCAGACGATATTAGGACATATTGGGGGTATGATGTGCTCGAAGCGCGAAATCTTGTTGAATTGACGGAAACGCTACCTAACACACATATCATCCTCACTTCAAGAAAAGGACGCTATATTACGAACGTAGATCCCGAGATCTTTGCCATCAAGTCACCCGATAATGTTCTCATGGTATTCGGTTCACCTAAAAAAGACGTAGATGAGATAGTTGCCAGTGAGGGAAAAAAAATTAAGATATCTTATATGATGTTGAATACTTTTCCCTTACAGGCAACTAGGACGGTGAGATTGGAAGAAGCAATTCTAGGATCACTCGCAATCTTGAATTTTATGCTTTTGAAGGGGAATATTGGAAACTAGGTGTGAACCCGGGGCGAAAACATTAAATCATTGACCAATAAATCGACCGATTTCCGGGTCACCTATCTTTTCGTTAAATAACAATATAATTATTAAAGGGCATACCTTGTGTGGGACTATATGGGTCATCGCAAGTATAGCGCTCCACGCAGAGGTAGCATCGCTTTTAGGCCTAGAGCAAGAGCCAAGAGTATAGAATCAAGAGTAAGAAATTGGACTTCGTACGAAACTGAAAAATCTAACTTGGCTGGCTATGCTGGGTTTAAGGCTGGAGTGATACAGGTCTTAACAATTGATGATAGGGAAAAGACCCCCAATTTTGGTAAGCATCTTTTGAGCCCCGGTACCGTCGTAGCAACACCGCCCATAAGGCTAATCGGGGTGAGGGCCTATTCAGAGACTCCTTACGGCAATAATGTGATCTGTGATGCTTACTCAAAAGAAGTTCCAAAGGATCTTCAGAGAAGGCTATCCTTGAATTCTAATTTGGCCACTGAAGAACAGTTAGCCAAGATGGAGGGAGCGTCATCAGTCGTGGCACTGGCTACTATTTCGCCGCGAGATGTGAATTTAGCACAAAAGAAACCATTTGTTTTCGAAGTTGGAGTGACTGGCAGGGATGTAAAAGCTAACCTAGAATATCTAAAAACAATTCTTGGAAAAGATGTTCGCGTTAGCGATGTGTTTCAAATTGGTCAATTCGTGGATGTTTCAGCCATTTCCAGGGGGAAAGGAATAGAAGGCCCAATTACGAGGTTTGGTGTAAAAAGGAAACAGCACAAATCAAGGAAAAGCGTCCGTGCGGTTGGAACCCTTGGACCTATATCACCAGCGGTAGTTATGTATACGGTTCCAAGGCAAGGACAACGTGGATTTCACCAACGGACAGAATACAATAAACGAATTCTAGTGATGTCCAATTCCAAAAATACGGCTGACTCTATAAATCCTAGAGGTGGGTTCAAGCACTATGGGTTAATAACTGGTGACTACATCGTTTTGAGAGGTTCTGTTCCAGGAGTTGCCAAGAGACTTATAAAATTAAGACAACCGATACGAAGCTATCAGAAGAAAGTATCGCAACCGAAAATTTTGGAGGTCCTCGTTGAATGAGTAAGAGCGTTGCGATCCTCGGACTTGACGGGGCTAGAAAGGAGACGGTTGTGCTTCCGAAAATTTTTTCAAGTGTATACAGGCCTGATGTCATACACAAAGTATACGTTAACTCTTTATCTCACGGCTATCAGAAACAAGGCCGATATCCTGCTGCCGGTGAAATAGTAAGTGCAGAATCTCGTAATACTGGCCTAGGAATGGCGAGAGTTGCCAGGGCGAGGGGTGAAGGCTTTCCGAGGGCCGGACAAGCTGCCGGGGTTGCAGGGGTAAGACATGGCAGGCTAGCGCATCCGCCTGAGTCTTGGAAAAAAATCTATAAAAAAGTTAACAAGAAAGAGAAGCGATTAGCTCTGCGCTCAGCCATAGCCGCCACAGCGAAAAAAGAATTGATAGTAAAGCGAGGCCACAACATAGGCAAGATCTTGGACTTTCCGATTTTGGTGTCTAACGATCTAGAATCTTTGGAAAGGACTAAGGAACTCAAAAATACCTTGATTAATTTAGGCCTTGAGGAAGATATGGACAGAGCGGCGTTATCTAAGAAATCGAGATCAGGAACAGCGAGGCGAAGAGGTCGAAAAAATTATGTGGCTTATAGTGCTCTAATAGTCACCGGGAGTGGCGATGCGAAAGTACGTCAAATCTCAGGATCTCTGCCTGGGGTTCACGTAAAAGGAGTGAGACAATTGAGCGTACTTGATCTAGCTCCTGGTTCTAAGCAAATTAGACTAACAATATTCTCTGTCAACGCGATTGATGAGCTTCGACGACTAGATTCTGTACAGGATAAGATGAACTAAAGATGGCTCAACAGAAGCAAACTCCACATGAATCAATGGAGAACATGACTGTCGAAAAAGCCAGGGCAATTATAATCAAGCCGTATATAACTGAGAAAGGATTCAATTTGATAGAATCCCATAATACCATAATATTCATAGTGGGGCGTAACGCCTCGAAACACGATGTGAAGGCGGCCATAAGGACTCTGTATGAAGCTGAAGTAGCAGAAGTTAACACAATGAGAGGGACCCGAGGAAAGAAGGCAATGGTAAAATTTGCGGAAGATGAAGGAGCTAGGAATCTTGCTACAACTCTCGGTCTCGTGTAGCAAGACCTCGTTAGATTTAAAAGTAGCAAGGAACTGCCAAGTCTAGTTGGTTCGCGAGTTCAAGTTTAAAGGATACTCTCCAGAGCAGTTGCAAACTTTATCGATTGAAGCATTAATTCCTCTTTTGAATGCACGTCAACGGAGGTCACTTGATAAGAGAGTGGGCACATATATGAGCGAC
The DNA here is from genome assembly GCF_009898475.1 of Nitrososphaera sp. AFS. Lineage (GTDB taxonomy): Archaea > Thermoproteota > Nitrososphaeria > Nitrososphaerales > Nitrososphaeraceae > Nitrosopolaris. The sequence goes on from NZ_QURE01000003.1 coordinate 31,760, forward strand.
GCAAAAAGGAAATTGCGTGAAGATATTAAGATGGCCAGAGAAAAGAAGCTCAAAGGCGAATTAAAGACCCACGTCCGTGACATGATTATTTTACCCGACATGATAGGACTAAACATAAAGGTTCATAATGGGAAGGAATTTGCCTTAGTTAATGTAAGGCCCGAAATGACTGGACACTACCTAGGAGAATACGCAATAACTAATCGAAGAGTGCAACACGGAGCGCCCGGTGTGGGAGCCTCCCGTTCTTCACTTTATGTGCCTTTGAAGTGACCGGCAATGCCACATTATTCTTATGCATTCCAGCACTTTGATAAGACCAAGCATGTAAGGGCCGCGCTCAGGGAAAAAAACATCTCACGCAAACATTCTAGAGAAGTTGCATTGGCAATTAAAGGACTTTCGATCGAGAAAGCACGTGAGTATCTTGAAAACGTTATAGCTAAGAAACTTGCTGTTCCCTATAGGCGGTACAATAATGAAGTAGCACATCGTTCTAACATTCGCGATGGTTTCTATGCTGGGAGATTTCCTCAAAAAACTGCAAAAGAATTCCTCAGACTTCTCGATAATTTAGAATCTAATGCAGAATACAAAGGTATGGATCTTGATAGGCTCAGGATAATTAACTCAGTAGTTCACATAGGTACCAAGCTGGAGCGGTTTACACCGAGAGCAATGGGAAGATCTAGCCCAAAGATAGGAATTTTAGTCCATATCGAGTTAGTCGCAAAGGAGGGTCCTGCTTAAATGAGTGCGGTTAAGAATGTAATGAAAAACAACTTTCGCAATCTAGAGCTGGATGAATATCTGGCCTCTACATTGAAGGACGCGGGATACGGTGAAGTAGACGTACAGAAAACGCCTATAGGAACTAGGATAACGTTATACGTTACTAGGCCTGGTTTGGTCATCGGAAGAAAAGGTACAGGTATAAAGGAACTGACCTCGAGGCTAGAAGAGAAATTTGGCTTAGTAAATCCCCAAATATCAGTACTCGAAGTATCGGTCCCAGAGCTGAATCCTAAAATCATGTGCAGCAGGATTGCACAGCTCATTGAAAGAGGAACTGCGTTCAGACGGGCAGCGATGTGGTCAATGAATACAATTATGAATGCTGGAGCGCTGGGTGTGGAAATAGCAATAGCCGGGAAACTCCGTAGCGAGCGAGCCCATTTTGAAAAGCACTCATCAGGCGTAATGCCCAAAAGTGGTGATTTTGCCGAGAGAGTCGTTAGGATCGGAACTACTTCTGTGTTGACCAAAATGGGTTTGATGGGAATACAATTAAGAATAGCATTGAAAAACGAGCTCCCCCAGGAATTTGAAATTCCAGAGCAGCCAATCAAAGCTGAGCTCTCACAGCCACAAACTGAAAACAGTCTTGATTCTACAGACTCAAATGCTCCAGCTAGCAATTTGGATAACTCATCGGTTCAAAGTATAGAAAATAATAAACCGATTGTAGCTTCAGGTAATTCAAATGGCCAGACTTAAAGTCAAGACACTACGAGAGATGAACAGCAGCGATCTGACTGAGAAATTGTCTGAATTAAATGCTGATTTGGCCAAACTAAGGTCAGAGGGAGCAAAAGGCACCTTAAAGAAGGAAACGGGGGATTTACGATGGATACGTAGAGATATAGCTCGGATAATGACTATTTTGAACGAGAGGGGGTCATCGTAGGCCATGATAACGCCGAAGAACCTACTCTCACACGAACTTGTTGGCCTTCATGCCACAATATTGGCTAGTCCACAAACATCTATCATTGGTATGTCTGGCACGATAATATATGAAACAAGAAACATGCTCACAGTCAGAACCAAGAACGGAATAAAAAGGATCTCAAAAAGATCAGTAAACAGAATGCGACTGCTTCTCCCATTCAGCGCTTGCTTTATAAGAGGTCAGTCCCTTATCGGACGACCAGAAGATCGTATATCAAATGTTCGTAGAGTTGGTTAAAATTGACAAGAAACCTTGGAATCGTTGTTGAAGCTCCACGCAAGGTCTGCTCAGATGTCTTGTGTCCCTTTCATGGAAAGCTGTCTGTTAGAGGCAAACTATTGTCTGGGACTGTGATTACCGCAAAGGCTAGGAAAATGATTGTCGTTTCGAGGGAATACCCTCGCTTAGTTTCCAAATATCAGCGGTATGAAAGAAGCAGGTCACAGGTTCACGCTTACCTTCCTGAATGTATTGAGGTGGTCGAAGGGGGGGCAGTAACTATTGCCGAATGTAGACCATTATCTAAAACGGTGTCGTTCGTGGTAATAGCAGGGAATAATAGGAATGTCAGCTAAAACAAGGGCGGTCTCTGCAAAGGGAGTAGAGGAATTTAGACCGTATATTACTAGGGCATTACCAGTTACAGCAGAGCTAGTCTGCGCTGATAATACCGGTGCGAAAATCTTGAGAATTGCGATGGTAGGAAGATACAAGGGGAGGCATTCAAGAATGCCTGCCGCTGCCGTAGGTGATTTGGTTACCGTTACTGTGAAAAAGGGAGCATCAGAGTTACGCAAGCAGATATTCGGAGCAGTCATCATTAGGCAGAAGTATGCTATCAAGAGGTTGAATGGAGTGCATTTGTCTTTTGAAGATAATGCTGCAGTCCTGGTAACACCAGAAGGTGAAATAAAGGGAACCGATATCAAGGGTCCAGTTGCAGCTGAAGCGGCAGAAAAGTGGCCTAGAATAGCGAACCTTGCATCGCTTATAGTTTGAGTGTAATTAAAATATGACAAGAGTAAACGGAAGGATCTTTCATACCCCTGCCAATTTAGGGGATCGTAGAATTAGCTCGACTTTGTCTGACAGTTTGCGTGAACAATATCACCGTAGGAGTCTTCGGGTAATAAAGGGAGACAACGTACGGGTAGTCCGCGGAGAATACTCTGGAATCGAGGGAAAGGTAGAGAAAATTAACACAGCGAGAGGATCGTTATCAATAGAAGGGATTCAGCGTGAAAAAGTCAAAGGTGGAAATGTAAAGGTCCAAATTCATGCCTCAAATGTTACCATAACTGGCCTTAATTTCGATGATAAACGTAGGCAAAAATCCCTGGAAAAAACTCCGGATTCAGCTAACCCTCAAAA
>NZ_QURE01000136.1:0-3685 GCF_009898475.1 Nitrososphaera sp. AFS
GTGGTTGGTATTGATGTACCTACTGCCGAAGTGCTATTGAGCCTTATTAAATTTCCAAAAGTGTTCCCACCATCGTTACTTGTCCTGATTACCGGATTAAGTGCTCATGTTTCGTTTGTCCACCATGTCACCGCTACGGTACTACCGGCCGCGCCTATGTTTACATTATTACGTATAACAGTAACCTTTGGATTAGTATTAGGGGGGGTACCATTGCGTTTGAATAAGTATTCCCACCATCAGTACTCTTTGTGAAGATTATGGCATCGCCATGGAGAGCAGTACTGGCATTGTTCCATGCTGTATAGATGTTACTACCTGACACTGCTACTGGAGCCTTCTTTAACGCTTCTCTCGCTACTACTGGAGTCAGATCAATGTCTTTAGGAACCGTTGTGCTTCGTGCGCTTGGAACAAAAGACCAAAGGCCATAGGAAACGAGATCATCATTGCGATTGTGACTTCACGATTTACCATTTATCAATCTATATTGGGGCCGGTATATAAGCAGCATTAGAAGCAAAAAAAGTCATTAGATGCGCAAATAGCCGATTGGTTAGGCGACCTGAAGGAAAGTTATTGGGGAAAGACTTCAATTGTTAATTAGTTGGAATCCCCTACAAAGTGAATTAGCGGAGAACAAGGCAAGAAATTGAAGGTTTCATATTCTGTAGTCGGTGTATATAAGATGAACAAAATCAATACACCAAATCCAACATTCAATGGTTCATTTTATATGATTAGGACTGATGGCAGTCAGCCACATAAGCATACTATATCTGATTTTAAGTTGACGGGAAAGCCAGTTGTTGCAAATAATTCTACTACATTTAATGGTACGTCTAGTGTAACCATGAAAGAAGGACCTGTCAAAACGTTCCAACTAGCATGAAGTTTATGGACGGAAGTGCATTCAGCCTATGGCTTGATCCATCAAAGACCCAAAACCATTTTGGTAACACTGTGATATACGGTACACAGCATCTGATATGTAACGAAATGCCTACTTCTTGCAAATAGGCCACTAATTTCTTTCTTTCAATTTTTGTATGTGATTGTTATTTTTGGATTAAGATTGTAGAATACAACTTGAATTTGGTTATGGTTAGCATGATTATCGCCTCTGTATAGCCTTTACAGCCTACACTGGTTTCACTTATGACGCTTATCCCTTTCTTAATCCCAACATAAGGCCTGGCATAAACCCAAAGGCTGCTGCTACGGGTAGACCCGCTGCTTCTACCATAGTTGAATGTGTCGCAAATTGTGATGCTGTGTTATTCAGTGCATGTCCTACCTGTCCTGCTACATTCGCCAGTGTGGTCTTTTGCATTCTCCATTTCCATCCTTTTTACATCTATCCATCCTCTGTATGACAAATAGGAGAGACCAACCACACACAATCCAAGAACAATAGCACATGTATTCAAATCCTCATTACTGCTGAAGCATATGTGACCTTGTTGACATTCATAAATCATATTTCCTTTCATCGTCACGAGATTGTTATATATGGTCTATTCTAGCCAAGTTGATTTTTAAGAATCAGTAGGTCTGCTACAGTAACTGTAATACATCATGTCAGTAACTGCTGTCTTCTTTCAATCTCTTGTAATCTTGTTGATAAGGCTACAAGTCGATCTGATAATTGTGAAATAGCTTCATCTTTTAGCTTGTCACGATTTCTCAGGGACTGGTTTATTTTTTCTAGTTCTTCTACCTTACTTTGAATGTCAGCACCTTGCCTTTCTAATTGAGGTATATTCAGAAATGTCAAATATGGTTCAACTTTGCGAAATATCTTTGTTTTTTGCGAATCTTCCTTTGTCCAGTATGTAGAATCAGGATGACCTATGAACTATTCAAATATCGGCATATTCAAGTCAAATATTGTAGTTTTCACGAATCCAGAGTCTGTCTATTAGAGACATTTATAATTACGAACCTACGTGTAATTGTAAGTTAGTTAGTTTGGTCAAAGCTGCATTCAAATTCTGCAATGGCCATGCTAATCAAATAATATACTATAACCGACTTTCCATTGAGGGATCTAGTAATTAATTATTCTCAATTTAATCCATACAAAGTAACTAATCATGTACATAATTATGTGCCTATAATGTGCCTATAATATGTGCAAACTCTGATGAGACGAATACAGAAAGCAGTTGCCATCACTTTTTTATCTAAATCCTGTTAAAGTCAATATCCTAAAGCCAAGTCCAATGGTGGATGCGTGTTAAAAACAAAAAGACTAACTATACCTATCAGCCGATTACTATTTATGGGGACGCATGCAATATATTGATAACTCATTATTTAACTAATTATATTCTACATAGTACCTGTAACGCTTTTCGACTTCTTTATTATTTCCTTGAAGCACCTTTTCAATCTCCCTTTGAAGCATTTTTCTAGCATAATCCCTAAATTGATCAACTTCTTGTCCCTTAGGAAATGTAGACAATGTGTATTCAAAATGTTCCATGAATTCGACAACTTTGGCCCGAAACTCTGTTGGCATTGGCTTTACTTTCGTCAGCTTAAACCATGTAGTAGCACATGCAGTACAGTATATTTTAGCTAGATCTTCTACTAGGCGGTCTATTTCAAAGAAGTCTTGCATAGCATATGGATTACTCCAACGTTTAAAACTATTTCATGTTTTGAATATGACAGCAGGCCTTGGATTCTTCAAGCATAATATATTATATTTCATAATAAAGCTGGATGAAATCATTGGGTTACTTAGAGAAGCTATTTTATTATGATTTAGGCAGGAAACTGATAAAGGCTCTTTTTCAATGACTTGCCTTGTCGTTTTAGTCTTAATATGTACTCTCTGAGTTTAACATAATACTATTATGTATAATGATATTGGTGCTTAGGAATAACTCATTTGTCAGTTTATATGAGTCGGTTAGAAATGGGGCTCTATCAGTGTATTCGTCGAATATACTAAAGGACTTTAATATAGGACAAAGGTTCGTCTTTTTTGTGAAACTAACAGACATTATTTACAGCTTTGTGTGTTGGCCGTGTAACATTAAGCTGTTTGATATTGTAGATAGGATAACATCCTTAAAAGTTGTGTTAGTTAGCAGCAGTCGATAATTCTATGAAAAACAAAACAATATTATTATCACTATTGCTTCTAATTGTGGTAATTTCGGGGGTAACCGTACTAGCTTCAATGAAGCTAACAGCTCTAGCGCAGCAGACAACGGCAACAAATTTATTAACATATCAAAATTCCACTTTTGGAATAAAAATCCAATATCCGTCCGGTTGGGATAAACAAGAAAACGGGACAAAACAGGACACAGAAACTGATGTCGTTATATTCTATCCACCAGCTAGTAACTCTAATGCCAGTCTTGACTTGAGTATGGACGATATTTCAGATGAAAAAGGAATTTCGGTAGCTCAATACGCGAATGATGGTCTTGGCGATTTAAAACACTCTCTTCAGAATTTCAAATCGATTGGATTAACTACAAATAATATCCTCGCTGGATTGCCTGCATATAAATCACTTTACACTTACGTGGATGGAAAAACTACTTTTAAAGACATGGAAATTGGAGCAATCAGAGGTGACAAAGCATACATCTTAACGTATGAAGGAGGAGCAGACGAATTCGACAAATATCTACCAACTGTACAGCAAATGATTAACTCGCTC
>NZ_QURE01000136.1:3710-5304 GCF_009898475.1 Nitrososphaera sp. AFS
CGTAGTAGGTAGATGGATAGGTGGAATGGTCGGTAGATTTGGAGGAATGACATTGATGGAATGTTGACAAAAATGTGAATTAAACGGCAGGGCCGACTGTTCATGATATAACATGGAACAAGTCATTATGTGAATAGAAATTCCAGAAATATTGCAAGTGCTGCCATTTTTGATTTATACCCAATATTCGATAATTGCATTAAATATTTGTAAAATTGCCATACAATTATGAATCTCGATTAAAACTACAATTCTTGGGGCAAAGGCCACACGAGTGTTGATTCTAACAAGACAATCACCTAGAATGACGTAAAAGCCGTCAGATATGGTTGGAAGATTTCTCTTAGTGTACATATGTAGCTTATTTGATACTTTTCGGGCATAAATTGGATAGAAACTTTTAATATCAGCTATAAATAAAACGCGGATTAATGAGCCAACGAATAGAAATAATAATAGCCTAATTATGGTTATATCCGTGGCATTGATCCCATGATAAGAAAACTCGATTCGGATTGTATATGCCTATAGTGAGCAAAAATGAAGTATCCATTACGCAATACCATATATGAAAAAATTGAGCGCGCAGGGAATATAACAGATTCAGAACTAATGCGTGTTCTTGAGAAGGAGGATAATATTTTGAATTGGGCTGATTTGAATAAAGTGTTACTTGACCTTGAAATATATGGTTTGATAAGGGTTTCTTGGGTAACTAAGGACAAGCGAAGAATTGAAGATGCTAAGGGCAGAGGGTTTAAAATAGAGGTTGCAGACAGTGTAGACTAGTTTGTAATCATAATTGAGTTATAATTGACGCTTCATAGAAAGGATTCAAATGGACTAATATACCGTCACCTCATTCTTCACCTACTCTACGCTCAAGTTAATTGTCTGCAGCGGCTACGTGCCTTTCAAAAATCGTATACAAGATAAAGTATCACAAAAAATTAGAACTTTTAAGGTTATCGTAACTTACAAGATTTCAGTGTGGCTAATTATCTTAACCACTTAAGCTTGATGAGAGCCAAAAAGGGCCACTTAAGCTCGTTTCAATATGCCTTTACTTCTCACAACCTCTTCTTGATGCTAGTCCTGTGTTTCCTTAGGCGCTTTGTTAACTCTGTGTCTGTGTCTATATCTTCCTTCGATTTCCTACGTCTAACCCTTGGTGTGTCCCACAGATATGAACGGCATTTAGGACATAATTGTGGTCTATGTCCTACCTTTTGGGGAATCCATTCGTGACCGCACCGTAGACACTTCAGGCCCTTTATAGTGATATCTACATCAGGCAATGATAAGTAGTCTTGAGCGTGAAACCATATAAATAATTATCATGTGGTGATAACTATTTATATCATTATCACATAAGTGATAAGTAACTAGTATGTCAAACGATACAATCAGTTTGAAAGCATATCAAAAGGCTTGTAGTAGATGCCAAAAACAAATACTAATGAGTCCTTATGTCACGTCGGAAGGGGCCCATAAGTGGAGTGCTCTAAATCCAGAAACAAAGGAACCTCATAAATGCATACAGCAGCAACAGCAGTACCAAGCACAAATAACCCCACAAAAAATGGTTGAAAGT
>NZ_QURE01000137.1 GCF_009898475.1 Nitrososphaera sp. AFS
ATGCAGAACATCAAGTGACGACCCAAGAGATAGGATAAGTAGCATGGATGTCCACTTAGTTGACTAAAAACAATCTACACGTATTCAGGAACGATGAATGTAGGAGTAGGATCTCACTTAAGGTAGATGAAATGTCGATAGGTGAAAAAAGAGAATGTATTATCCTATTTTTTATTTTGTACTAACAGCTATCACTGAGCCATATCGCGTAGTGTTCCACTTCCATGAACATAGTGAATGGTCCCCTTATAACTAGGCCTTCAATATGTGCAGCAACTGTAGCAGCACAACATTAACTTATCTTCTTCTAATCTTGTTTTCTAAGAATCTGTCATTTAGATAAATTTTGTTTCACCTGTGCGTATCGTGTAGCTTGTTAATATCAGCTTCATAGCCTGTGCAACAGCCGTATGGTACAATAACATCTGAACTCTTCCCACCACGTCAGGACCCTTTTCTTCTACAAGCCAGCATTTTCCACCACTTGCCTCAATCCAAAAAATAGGTTATAGCAAAAATAGCCTTCATGAAGATTTGAATCGCTGAACCTGTCTTATTTTACGTAGGCAGCTTTTAACTTGCTAAATTTCTTGAACTTGGTAAGATTATCTGCCGCTCCTACAGCTTCTTTAATTTTTTCAGTTACTTTTGACAAATTAGTTTTTCTCCCCCGGAATTATGCACTTAGCGAGTCTCCATCTCGTTAGGGTGCCACAATGTGCATACACCATGAGGCGCTACAGTTCCAGATTCAAGTTCCCTTACATCAGGACCGCTATCTTCAACTACTGCACAATGATTTCCTTTGATAAAATATGTACAATTGTAGCAAAAATAACCTGCATGCAAATCTGCTTTCTTAAAAAATCGATTTCAAGATAACCTGACGCAACCTTTGAGAGCTTTGGATACTGCTTATCACTTTGAATACGATTAGAGCTAACATTAGTTGCCATGTACTACTTTCTGCCCTTNNNNTAGTTTATTCTGTACCGATAATAAACATGTGTCTCAATGGTTGAAATGCTGCATGTAATGTATTAAACGGTTATAAAATCTTCAATAGGGTTTAAGAGTTCATATTCACCAATGGACAAGCAAAGGGAATTCTATTCTACGTATAGCTGAATTATAGAAAGAGTCTGCAACTTACATTAGCCTGAGTAGAGATTACGGCTACTTATTCACAGTAGAGTGTCACATTTGCCGTCTCCTACGCTTATTATCGAATAACAGTAATAGAATTATATGTTAACTTGGATGTACGTTTAAGCCTCAAATGAATTAACTAGGGAATAGCCCCCATTTGTAATCCCTTATATGCAACTTATGGATACTACAAAGTGAATACCGATGAAATTCAACTTTTTCAGCGGCAAGAAGTTCAAGTGTACTATATGTAAGGAAAGTTTTAAAACAGAATCAGAGCTGGGACAACACAACATCCAAAAACACGGAGCAAAAAAGTAAGAGATGATTTTCGCGATACATGCCTAATACTTATACATACAAGATGATTCTACCTTGCTCTTTTCATTTCTTTCTTGGGTTAAGGCTAAGTGGCAAGGCACCATTGTACTACGATTATCGATTTTAGAATTTAAGTTGAACGTACTAAACTAAACCTTAATCAACCACATGAAAAAAAATCTAAGAATTTGTAGAAATTGCGGTGTCGTTTTCGACTTGGAACGTAGGCCTCACAGAGATTGTCCATTGTGTCATCATGGAGAACATCTTCCTTTAGACAGCGAAAAATGGGCTTAAACGCTTTTTGTATCCTAACTAGCTAACATAAACTGTTCTAAGTCCCAATTAAGTGAAATTAATTGCAAAGCTAGATGAAACACAAAGATATTGTTGTACTAGACATTGCTATTCCAACCTCATATTTCTTCAATATTTCATGAATTATATGCTCGATTATTATTTTATTATATATGGACCAATTCTAACCAAGTTCATGTTTGAATATAATTTTGATTTGAGGTTTTGTACTAGTATTTTCTATGGAATAGTTTACTTCAGAGCAATGTTCCATCCTAGCAATTAACCAAGACAGGAATAATTCTAGAGTCAAGTTACCTTTCATAAATAATACCATTTCATGTATTACATTCTTGGCTACATTATTCGCTAAATCAATTACTTGTTCCTTTGTCATTATATTCTGAAAAATATCTGAGAGAATTGGTCTAGCAATAGGAATCATTCCCACTTTAGTTGCAAGCATATCCCAATCGACATATTTTCTCAGAATGCTGTTGATTTCTGCGTTAAAACTCGTATTATTATTTCTAGCTTGCAAACCTATTTTTCTAATTACATCTTCATCTAGTCGGAATGATTTAGTTACGCCTTTTGACTTTGCCGTATTAACTCTCAAAAAGCAATTAGCTAATCGAAAGACACTTTCACTTGCCTTAATGGTATCACTCTTCAACAAACTACAGTTCCACCATATTTACATAAATTCTAGTCATGTCCGAAGGTCCGTAAAATATACTCGTTAAGATTCTTTTGAGACATATGATAACTAGGATTTGACTTATTGATGTTTGAACTAGGAAATAGTGAAAAACGTGATTGATTTGACCATCATCTAAGCTGACGGCCACAAAAGATATCAGCTTATATGATGAAGATACCAATTTAGAGCGTAAATATGAGTAACCACGTGACTTATATAAAACTTTAGTATACAAAGCAAATAGTAGAGTTATGCTCCCCTAAGGAGTATTTTATAACCAAACGATTTGGAATTGATTTGATAATACTGGCATCTCAGAACAGTACTTTACCAAAAATTCAAACGGAACGCTATGCTATACAAACAAGATTGATACTCGCCAACGAATTTAGCAATTTTCATTAGGTCCTGTAATTTATATATCCTCATGGAACTCGTCAGCACGTTCTGCCTCTATTTTTGCTTCTTCTGCATGCAGGAGACGCTGTACAATAATAGCCTCTTCTAGACGTCTTTCACTTTGATATCTGCTATTTATGGCAGATAATGCCTTTATTCTAGACCAACCATTTTCTTTGACTAGTTTTTCGGTTGCTATTTCAATATCTCTTTTACTATCCATCCAATATTAATAAACAAACTGGTCTTATAGATTTTCTTACTAACTTTCACCAATAATTAGTGAAATAGAGAAATTTTCTCATCTTTGCCGGATACAGAGTCATGTCTAATGGTTTAAAAAAGAGGAGAATATCGATGTAAGCTGTACCTAACTTCAGAAGTTTGCAAATGTTTGCTAGGCGCTTTTATCGTATTGTTGATTCTTATTTGCATGGAATACAGAATTAATAATTCGATCAGTAGAGAATCATCCTTGTTTGCATACATTCCGTACATGGTGATGGCCACAGGAATGAAGAACCTGACTTGTGACAATGAAGGTAGTAGGTAGATTGTATGTTTGATGTAGGCTTATTTTTAGAAATAACATTTGCTTTTTTTTCAATGATCGGCGTTGCTTGTGTTGGATTAGGCATTTATGCAGTTTTAGGTAATGAATTACATGGCAAAACAGAGGAGAGAACAGAAAAAAAGAATCATGGTCAAAAGCTGATAGGTAATTGAAGGTGATACAGTCTAGATGTACACTATCTATTATTTGAATTTAAAAAGGAGCGTTATGCAACTTAATAATTATGTATAGCCTAATTTGGAAAGCTGAAACCATACTATTCATTGTTACCTCATATTTTCACACATATAATGAAATAATAAGCATTCAATTGCATATAGAGGCCTCGCAACTGAATTAAAACGGAAATAAAAACTTTTTAGATAAGCAAATTACTCTCACCTATGTCAAGGATTCTACTATGATCCCATATCTCTCACGTGTTTGATGCGAGAGGTATTAAATCTCGACCTAGGTCTAAATCAAATTTGTGGCCTTTTAGTTCTTTGTACCTATTTCTTAAGGTCATTTCTGTTATTCCTGCTATACGTGCGATGTCAGTTTGAGTTCTTGTTTCCCCAGTAGTTGAACATACCATATATACCACTGTTGCAGCCATTCCCATAGGATCTTTCCCAGCAGTTACTTCATTCTTTTTAAGATGTTTCATTATCTCGATTGCTTTACGTTTGGTTTTTTCTTCTAATCCCAATAATTATGCATTTAGTATGATCGATGGTTGGAGTTTTTATGTCGAGTTCATTGATTAACAACCGATAACTTTTTCCCAAAGTTTTAGGCTTGATATTGTTGACTCCAGCTATCTCCTTTAATGATTTTGGAATTCCGAATTCTCTACAGGAAATGTATAATGCGGCATCTAGAACTGCTGTAACCATTCTACCTCGTATGAGTCCTCTTTTCTGAGCTTTTCTATAGATATAGGCTGTTCTTTCGACTACCGTCCTGGGTAGGCAAAGCTTATCTTGTAATAGATCAAGTTGGTTAAATGCATAATTAGGTCTTCTTATAGCCTTTATTCTATGGTCCCACATTCGTAGTCTTTCCATTCTTAAACGATTTGTTGCATCAAGCATGTGACCGCTTGCATCTATGTTCGGTTTTCCAATTATGGTAGAAAGTACATTGTCATAAGTTCCTACGAAGGTTGAAAAGTCATTACTAGAGTCCATTTTACTTCTAGACGTGTATTCCTGCGTGATGTCATAAATCACTAGACCACATTTACAACATATCGTCTCTCCTGATTCATAATCTGTAACTATTTTGTCACAGTTACAGGAAGAACATTTCACTAACTTTTCCATTCTAAAAAATGATCTCTAGTAATGTTTGTATACGAATGAAATAAACTTTGAGTAAGAATGTTAACTTTCAAATGCAATCATTTGCAATCATATGCATTAATTTTTAGTGCCTCTTAACTGATTAAAAGCAAAGAATTTCATACCCTTCAGTAGTTGGTATAATGTGGCAGATCATAATTCAAATCTCGTCTATAATAATGCTTTAAAAACTAATATGACAATTCCGAAATTTAGGAAGCTACATCTCATTATTTCAAGTGCTGTCGAAGATAGAGTTGTAGAGACAACAATCAGATGGTCAGTATCTACAATGTCAACGTATGTATCATGGAGAACATCTGCAACTAAGGCTTTATCTCCTATCCATTTCCGTCCTTCCTTCCCATTCTAGAGTAGTAGAGTACCGTTATTGCGATAACCCCAATCGTAATGTAATAGTTTGTTGGAGGACTAATGACCTTGGTAATCAATCCCAATTTAGGAATTACATATACAACTTTACCAACGTAATTTTTATCTCTAATGGGGTAATCTATGTATGGAATTGAGCCATCGTTGGCATCTCCCTTTGTTCTAATAATCTCATTTCCAAGTCCTGTGTAAATCTGAACAATTCTATGAACGATAGTCTCGTGCTGCTCGTTAGGAATTAATGAGCCAGGTGACTTGAACACAATAATATCTCCGACCCTCAGATTGTTAAATGGTATGTTGTGATTAATAATTACAAAATCGCTGATGTTAAGAGCAGGTATCATGCTTCCACTAGCAACTACATAAAACGGATTATAGGTACCAAATACGAATCTAATACCCAAATATGTAATAGCAATCCCGATTATTATGACAGAAACATATGATATTACCCTTGAAATCATTTAGGAACCCGCAGTTAGACCTGTCTTTTATTTGCTTTTATTACGTCGATTAATGATTCAATGTAATCATGCCATGCATTGTTGAGTGGCATGAGATATCATTATAAGAATTGCATAATAATAATACAAACTATGCTGATAACAATAATTCCATCACATAGTTTGTGACTGCCAGTTGACAGTCATCTTAACTGCACTCATAATTGGTCACACAGAATCACATTCTCTTAACTAATATCTTGAATATGTCACAACGAATTAATTTATTGTAGATGAATATCCGCAATTATCAGAATAGCCACCCCAAAGGAAAAATTATGGTTTGTAAAGTGGCTCTCTTTTCAACTATAATAATAGGGATACTTGGCGGTGTATTTAATTTTCCAATTAAACATTAAACAGATACAAAATTTCCTGGTGGCTTAGTCAGAATAGGTCATAATATCATTAAAGTGATCCGATGCAGAACACGAGATGGCTAAAGTTAAGAAATAATAAAATGGTTTTAAATTCAGCGACGCCTCCTAGATTGTTGTTGAGTCCTCACATTAGACTATGTTGGTCCAATGTTTCCAACTACTAGATACAATAATGCTACTGAGACAAGAGACACAGCTATCAATATGACTGGACCCCCAACAGAATGATGTCCAGAAGATCTTTGCATTCCACGTATCGGAGAATAATTTATAATCGTTTAGGGTATTATTAGAGCACTGTGCAAACGGTTGCAAATCTCTGAAGATGTGTAATTGGACCAATTTATACTGCCTATGTTTGCAGATATTTGCAAAAGAAACTTAGTTACTTAATAGTTTATGTGTATATGTAGAAATGAGTTGATCAAACAGATATGGCTCAAATGCCAGCACTGATTCCAAAAGAAGTAGAAATTCAGAGACTGAAAAAGATATACATCATGGTCATAA
>NZ_QURE01000138.1:0-1179 GCF_009898475.1 Nitrososphaera sp. AFS
TCTCATTAGTTGCGATAAAGACGGTGACGGATTGCTAGAACAGAATCACAACGAAGATTGGATGGATACTATCCTTAGATCTGGTAAAATAGTTTACAGTCAAGCCTGTTGGCTTCTCGCACTATTCGACTTTGCTGCTCTTTTAGGAAAATTAGGAAGACAAAAGGAAGTTAAGAACTTAAATAAACTGGCAAGGAAAACAATTCAAGCCGTTGAACAAAAATTATGGTCAAATGAAGACGGCTGTTATATCGATATGCAGGACGGTTATCCTACTAGAATCCCCAATAGGATTCTGACGCAACATGTGTCTTTACACTTGGTTGCAGTTACTCAGAGTAAAACAAATGATAGTATAATAATATCACATCAGCTAAATAAGGAAGATAGAAGATTATTACAGCTGCAGAAGGTTAATGAGGACGACCTGCACAGACGAGCTATAAGTACACTGAATAGTATAAGAAATAGATTATGGAATGAGAACTGGCCCCTAGTGACTGAGGTAGAGCTGAAGGCAAGTGGTCCTTGGGTTCTGAAACCATATCAATACCACAATCAAACTTTTTGGCCATGGATTTCAGGGATAGAGATGTTGGCAAGAAGTAGATTTGATCAAATGGAAGAATGTAAAAAGTTACTCTCGAAAATGGATTCTGAGAAAATACACATACACGAGCGCTTTATGAGTGGATAAATCCTAAGACAGAGCAGCCAAGTGGAGCATTCCCATTTCGTACTGGAGTATCAGCTGTGAGAGGTTAGCTCTTTTTGACATACTTTGTAAGTGCAACTAAAATAATACAATAACTAAAGTATAATAACATCGCAATGGTAAGAGAAATACAAATTCAATTACAAATCTTTATCTTACATATTGGGCAACATTACTCGATATAATGACTCCATCAGTACAACATGATTACAAATGCGGGATATGTGCTAAGAACTTTAGAGATAGTCTAGGCGATATGGAGCATCATATGCTATCGAGCATATGCAAAAGGCAAATCTTGCATTTCTCAAGACAGACCGTCAATACAAAAATAAGAAAATTTAGTGCTGCATTGAATAAGGTTTAATCCAGCATCTTCTTCCAAATCTTTAACATGAGCTCGTAAATATGATGGCTACCCCTGGGATATTGATCCATTGTATTACAAAGTAAACCTAGTACTG
>NZ_QURE01000138.1:1197-8749 GCF_009898475.1 Nitrososphaera sp. AFS
TTTGGTAAGGAATAATAGCAATATACAGTAAATATCCATTTTTGGATTAAATTACAGTACATGTACATATATACTACTTGATTACCATGCGAGAAGATTTAGAATCAATAACCTCAATATTATATCAGGTTTTTGAGATACCTTCATTTAAAAGAAACTATGATGCTGCATTTGGAAGGGTTGCTGATATCTTGCATCGTTACGGAATAGTTGAAAATCCTAATAGAAGAAAAAACCATTTGGCCTTGACATGTTTGTATTTCTAGCGTTTAATGCTATTTCAATTCTTCTATTTGTGGTCCACCATGGTATTTACAACTATTACCATACGTAATGACAATTATCATTATTATAGATCATAGTTTTAGCTCCATTATTGATATTATTTTATATAAATAAGATTATCTACCATACTTCATACATACATCAAATGGCGATAAGTCATATTGTTGCGGGCGTCAAACTGGGATAAAACCATATTTGTGAAGAAATTTTCAAAGCAAGGAGAGGAGGTCGAGGTTGAAAGGATAGTTGATGTTCCAGGAGGAAAAGGTACAAACGTTGCTGTGGCATCTTGTAGGATCCTTGGAAAAGACAAAGTGGCATTATTAGGAGCATTAGGTTCAGATTTCATAGCAAACAAACAGCTGGAAATATTAAAAAATGAAGGCATTTTCACTAACCTCATTCAGTTCACCAATGAAGTTTCATCTGGTCAAGCTTATACCATAGTTGATCTAGATGGCAGAAATGCCATACTGACATTTAGACAGGCAAACGATACTTTGGATGATGATATATTAGAATCTGAAAATATGTTTGAGTATTTGGAGAATTCATCACTTGTAACTATTGTTGACCCGCCGCTGGCATTTGCTAAGAAATTAATTGGTCTAGCTGAAGCGAATCAGAAAATAATGGTATGGGCACCGGGATTACTTTCCTCAGATGGAATAGAAAATGTTATGGACATTATTAAAGGTGTAAATTTCCTTATTCTAAACGAATCTGAATGTTCTTTGATTTCAGGTCTCTCTGATACTTTATCTGGATGTAAAAAACTCTCCATGAAGAAGCATAACATGGGAGTTATAGTGACTAG
Source organism: Nitrososphaera sp. AFS (assembly GCF_009898475.1). Lineage (GTDB taxonomy): Archaea > Thermoproteota > Nitrososphaeria > Nitrososphaerales > Nitrososphaeraceae > Nitrosopolaris. The sequence goes on from NZ_QURE01000138.1 coordinate 2,300, forward strand.
GGGAGAAAATGGATGTATTTTTGGAAAAGATGGAGATGTCATATCAACCCCAACTGTAGAACTAGAGAAAAGAGGTTTAAAAAAGTTAAACACAGTGGGTGCAGGCGACGCTTTCATTGGTACTTTTTGTGCAATGAAAATTTTAGGAAAAGACGATCCTGAATCAATATTTCTGGCAAATCTATCTGGAGCGCTAAAAGTGACTAAGGAAGAAACTAGAGGAAGCCCTACAATGGATAAACTTATTAAATTTAGAGACTCCATAAAAAAAGATAGAACCTAATAAATTAGATTTAGTTTTGGTTGACAGCAATGATATCCTTGTTACCAATTGGTTAAATGGCATTAAATTATATTCTAATATGTGTTCTCATGGGCGATATTAACAGTTATGAGACGGACCAAGACTTATTTTTGCTAGTATATTCTTGTCTCCAACTATCACATATATATCTGATAGTCAATAACTAGTAAGTTGGCCACTAGTAAGCATTTCGAATATTTTGAAAGCTGAAGGTTCCATGGATGACAATTGGATTATTACTCTTTTACCTGTAGTCGAATAATATGTCAGGAAGTGAAAAAATAGAAGTGAGTTCAACTAATAGTAGTCCAGTCATACTTAAACTCACTAATTTTTCGACATTACATTCTATATGGCAATGAGACAACTATCATACTCTTTTTTCTACACTCTGACTTCCTGGTTATTGCTGTTATTACGTATTTCTTTCATTACAATCATATCTATTAATATGGTTATTATTGACAATAATATACCAGTGTAAAATATCATCGTATACGCTTGAGATGATGGGAATGAACCAATAATTCCATTGATTGATATTTGATTAGACTGCATATACATTCCTACAAGCGTAGGACCTATGGCACTTCCCATAAGATAGAAAACATTACTGATTCCAAAAGATATTGCAGTTTGATTCTTTGGAGTTGAAACCAAATTTATATTCACCGCACCCTGATGAAGCAGCTGGGATCCTGCCCCCAAAATAGCCAGACTTATTAAAAGTAGTCCAAGACTATGAAAAAATAATAAAAGGGTAATAAAACCAATAGCACTTACTACAGATCCTATTACAGTAACTCTTGTATTTCCAAGTTTTGATATTATGGGGCCAGAAGACAAACCAATCGTCAGGTATGCAGCCATAAAGGGAATAATTATTGATGCTGTATTTATTGCACCTTCGTCAAAGCCTATAGGTTTTGGGTTTCTAATTAGTATAGGAATAGCATTCAAAATTGCAAACATGAATAAACCAGCTATCATTCTCAAAACATTAGCGAAGAATAATACTTTGTTCGTCACTAGTTTAAAGTCAACAAGTGGAGACTTTACTCTTCTTTCAATATAAACAAATATCCATAAAGAAATAATTGCGGTTACAGATAGACTGACAATGACAAGAGAGTTAATAGGTGAAAATTTGACATGTAAATTAGTTATCATAAGCAGAATTGACACTATCCCCATAGAAAATAATTTTGATGTCTAATTTGGAATTTGAAAGTGAACTTTTACTCCGTTTACTACCATAATCCCGATATTCCTTTCTGTCTTCTCCTATAAATCGAATTACTAAAATAATAAGTAAAATAACAACAGGTAATATACTAAAGAATGTAGCTCGCCATCCAAAGTAGTGTATAACTGTACCTCCTGCCGCTAATCCTATGACTGCTCCGGATGCAAACATTGAGGTGATTATTCCTTGATTAAAAGCAAGTCTTTTCTCTGGTGATTGATTTCTTACTATTGCAACTGCTATAGGGAATATGCCAATCCCAAGGCCCTGTACTGCTCTTGCAACCAGCATAAAGTAGATATTAGTTGCAAATCCAGCTGCTAGAGTACCAACAGCATATATTACAAGTCCGGTCAAAAGTACCCTTTTTCTTCCATACATGTCTGACAGTTTTCCCATAACAGGAGTCATAATTAGTGCAACTAGCAGATAGGCAGTAAGTATCCACGATACAGTATTGTAAGAAATGTTGAAATCTTTTATAAAATCTGTCAGTGCTGGCGCAACCATGGTTTCTACGTACATGATTACCAAACCAATCGCACTTAGAATCACTAATGTTAAATAGCCGGTATCTATAGTGGTTGATTTCATTTCAATTAACCAAATTATGAACAATACAATTGACAAATAGCGAAAGTGGTGGTGGTGGTGGCCTAGTTGACTGGGAATACATTGCACATTATCCTCATTTGATTTGCTAAGACTAAGTGAGCATGATATGCGCAACATGATAGTTAAACATACAAATGAACAAGCAAACCAACTATAGGTAATGAAATTATAAAGGCCATAAATATCTAACTAACTGATAAAATAACCACTCGTTGAACAAGAAATATACATTCATATCCATTATAATGTAGGAATGAATACGAAATGAATCTTCCTTCTGAAAATATTGTATTGGTGGAGCGCATAATGAATGGCAAACTGACTAAAATCAATGCTGATATCAGCGCTCTTGAAGTTGCAAAGAAGATGTCAGAAAATAAAATTAGTTCAATAATTCTAACAGGTGATCAGGGCAAGGTTGAATAGTAACATAGCGAGATCTGGTCAGAAACATTTGTGCAAATGACGTGTTAGCCAGCAAGACTCCGGTTCTCAATTATTACGAGCTTATCCTCTCTTAAAACCGACAGTTTTTATATGTTACATCGAATTTGTATATGTAGAGGTAGTCTTTTTATGAGACAACAGAAATTAGCTTAGGTACTTTAAACGGTATAAATCTCAAAATTTTAATCCATTATCAGCAATAAACGGATACATTTATGTGTTAATAGATTTAAACATTGTAAAATATTATCCATTCGATCGGGGAATTGACAATCTCTTTATTTCTTGACTTAAGAAATTATCCTTATTTGCAATGTAAGTTCTTTAATTTAGGTTCATAAAAGGAAAAGTAAATGTTTTGTCTTCTAATAATCTGAAAAAGTGTGACACAAATAAATTCAGCTCAATTCTCGAATATTTATCTTGCCACTCCAGTAACAATTATTTTACTACAAAGACAGGGCAATATGCATAAGTTACAAGATGTGATGCAACACTTCCAAGTAATAACCTCTTAAATCCTGATCCTCCTCTTGTTCCAGCTACAATCAAGTCAATGATATTTTCTTCCGCACAATCCAGTATGCCTCCAGATATATTTGTCGATGAAATAATTTCTGTTTTTATTTGAAGGTTGTTTTCATTTGCTTTGATTTCGACTTTATTCAAATATCTTTCACCTTCATCTCTCATTTTTACCATAAGCTCTGATGTCTCATGAGGTCCAAGTAAATCAACGTCTGTATGTATAATATGCACAGCATAAAGTTCTGCATTGTATTTTTTATATAGAGATAGCATTATCCGCTGCATTCATTGATGAATCAGAGCCGTCAATTGCAACTAGTACCCTAGATATTATTTCATTTTGATTAGCACTAGTAATAGTATTGGGTGCCGTAGTTGTAGTTGTGTTTGACATATGTCTATTTTTTATAGGATCTATTAAAATACAATCCTACAATAAAGGTATTCACTTTCTTAAGTGGAGTTCAACCTGATCCTTTGTAAGCCAAAAAAGAAATCATAGATTGCTGAGACTAAAGTGATCTTGGTCATAGGACGGATATCAGTAAAGATGATCGGTGTTAAAATAAACAGCATCACATTTACAGACAAATTAAATAGAATTAGTGTTCTACATGTATGAACTTAAGCCTTACAAATGCAGTGATTGTAGCATGGTATTTGTAAATGCAATACTATTTTGTCTGAAATAAAAATACTGCTTCAGGGAACAATCTTTGTAATCTAGGATGGCGTTAGTTACGTTAGCTGCTGTCTTCTTTCAATTTCCTGCTGTCAAAAACGTCATAACCCGAGCATCCATTACGGTATGAATGGTGGTCATTTCTAGGGATTTCTCCCAAGGACTAAGACTGTTGCATCTCCATCGTCAACTTCTGGCCCTCTCATATGCAGATTCAAAGCTACCTCTAATTGTTCAATTTCAGATAGGGAGCTTTTAACATAAGAAGGACGGCTATCATTAAATGATATTACGACAGAATTTAGTGTCCCATTTTTTACTGTTAATGTTGCGTTATATACATTAGTTTTAAGCCAGTCTTGAACCTGTTTACCTAAGTTTGGTGTAGTTTGTATATTGGTAGAATTATTACTAGAGCTAGAAGGTAAAGATAAAGTAGAGCACTGTGAGAAGTCACTAACCGCCTCACCGGTTGGACAGTTAATAATGGGTGGTGGTAGTGTTTGTGTAGTGTTGTTATGGCTGCGGCTAGCGGAAGGAGAAGAACTACTACCAGAAGGTGACAAGCCAGTAACTTCCGGCTTATATGTTTGTGGTGATTGTGAATTACTAGATGGTGGTGCTGATGCTGTACCTGATGTTTCCATTTTAAAATCTAAAGAAGAAATAATACCACCACTACTAGATTTTGCCCAGACAGAAGACGGGACAATCAATAATACTAAACCGATCAAAATAGCCAAAAAGCCATAGCAAAAAACCGACCTATTCATTATCTCACTTTAACTTCCTGATTATCCTAGAGTATTTACTTACTAGCAAGTGTGCTTTATTTATTTTATTGTGTCCGGCCTTCTATCTGTATCTTCATAAAGTGAATGTTCCACGATATTTTCATCTCCTGCCTACAATCATCACCTTAAACAGTCTATAATATCTGGCCTACAGTAATTAGAATTGCTTAAACCATCATGACGCTTTACCTGGGATTATGGGTTTGGCCTGTAAGAAGATGAAATAAGATCGAATATTATTAAGCCTTGTTGTACCATTTCAGAATGACCAATGAATGATACTAATTATAAAAAGCCTTTCCCGAAGGTGCCCGATGAAGCAATAGTGAAAGATGAAAAACCGCTGGAAACAAGTATAACACCAGAAGAGGTAGAAAGTAAAGATGAAGTCGAATATCAGCGAATGAAATCTGCTGATCACGATATGGATGGAGATGATAATCCAGACCTGGATCCAGAGGTATAACGCACTATACCATATTTAGTATTATTTTCATTTGGGCCTTGATGGTGTTATCTCATCTCTTTACTTTTACGATCCCTTAATTTCAAGGCTAATTAGCATAACTTTAAAATCTACTATAATGTGAACGGCCACACAGAAGTTTTTTTAATATTGGCTTTCGATTGTAGGCGGAGCGGCAGTCAACAGGCTTGCGGTTACCTGGAGGTCGGCAAGTTAAGTTAAGTTAAGTTCCATTGGATGCCAACTTTATAGTCAGTTTATAATAACAAAACATGGATAGATTATTGTTCATTAGTGGAATGGTAGCTTTTGTAGGGCGGCTTTTCTAATAATGAATACACCCAAAACAATTATGGCTTATAGCTGCGGTAGTTCTTCTAGCACACGTAATGCGCATGGTCAAACGACCGTGAGTGGCAGCTCGGGGAGTTGTGCCAGTAGCTCAACTGCCACGACTAGCTCTACTCCATCATTTTCTGGAATTTCTATAATTGCTAATGGTCCTAGAACAGCAGTAGATGGGCAGTTTATAACAAATCCTAACAGTGTGGAAGCGGCTTCATCGACAATTGCAGGTGGTGCTCTATTAGTTCTGCAAGTGGTTCTGGAAAAGCTCTACCATGTCAATCGAAAAATTCTTTGAAGACAATTCTCATCAAAAAAAGCAACCATTATCATCTCATACTTTAGAAAAGTCCATGTTATTCCATTATTGATAAAAAACGATACAATAATGATAATGGCAGCGGGATTTTTTACTATTGCAAGTTACATCCAAACATTGAATACATAAACCTAGAATCAAATTGAACATCATTGTAAGTATAAAGTCTGGATCTGGAAGAGGGTATCTTCAACAGAAATATTTCAGGTATTAGTTGGCCTTCTTTCCCAGTCCCTTGACCTACTGAGAAAAGCTGATAGTTTATCCTCTACTGACATGATGACGGAAATGTAATAAGACTGATATTATTCTTATGAAGATATTCCTTTTATCCTCTACTGACATGATGACGGAAATGTAATAAGACTGATATTATTCTTATGAAGATATTCCTTTTCCTTTTGTAATATAACAAGATCTGCATCTCTTAGTCTCAATACTTTTATTCATATGTTGAAAACTATGATGTAGAAGAGACAGAGAAAGGTTGGGAACAGGAGAACAATGAACCACAGCACTAGCACATATAGCTAACGTTCTATTCCATCTTGACCTAATTTCTCTGTCTGTCTATCTATCTACATCAAACTATCTGTAAGATAATCAATAAATGCAATTGGCAAACTGACAAGGTACTTGTTATTGATAAAAGATATCTATGATAGACTTATTATTTATAATATTATAGTTTCATAGTAATATGA
>NZ_QURE01000030.1 GCF_009898475.1 Nitrososphaera sp. AFS
CAAGTATAAAATTAAGAATAGTTAGTATATGATAGATATCTTTTATCAATAATAAGTACCTTGTCAGTTTGCCAACTGCATTTATTTGATTATTTTATAGAGTTTGATGTAGACTGATTGGGTTCACGAAATAGAAAATTTGTTATTTATGCTAGCGCGGTTCACGGTTCTCCTATTCCCAACCTTTCTCTGTCTCTTCTACATCATAGTTTCCAAGGTATGAATAAAGGCATCTGCAGATTCTGCTATATACCAAAGGAAGGGGAATATCTTCTTTACGTGATTTTTGGAGCGCCTTGATTATGAGTCGGATTTTTTCTATGATGGAAAGCCCGTCCCTTTGAATTTCTTTATCGGTATACTATAATAAGAAAAATGCTAAAAGGGTGTATTAATATCTCCAGTGTTTAATTTTAGTTAGATTTAGACACTGAGCGTTATTTCATATCATGATTAAGGGAGTGCTCTTGCTCTCGTTTCTCTTTCTTCTCTTCCATTGGCGTATGACAACGGTTATAATTTCACTATTAAATAAAAGGATTAGGAATTTGGAATGTTTTAACTGCTATGCTGAATTTATCCCAACACTTAAGAGACCAATCTGTCCTAATTGTGGATATTGTTACTACTGTAGAGATTTCAGTTGCTTTCACAGTAGCTAGGATGCATCCCAAAAACACAATATGCAAAACATAAAACAGAACATTGGATGACTTACATATATGGGTGAACTTAGGCTAGGTTGCTCAGGAAATTAGCGGCTCAAAGCTCTGAGTGTATTACAATTAAAAATGCGGACGTTGATGTATTTTGTTTACTATAAAATTTGCAGGAAACATCATTATCCAAAAGTACAGGGCCGATTGAACATCAATAAATGAAACTCCAATTGAAAGAAGGAACGTGAGGGGAGGAACAAGACCCCTAATTAGATAATATCTAACCAAATCCGAGTCTAAATTTTCATCTACTAACCTTCTATTGTTTGTAGCGTACCACCACATTAAAATTGAGATAAATCCAGTAGCTGCGAGAACGCTGGCGAAGCTTATGACAACTATTCTATAGGTACTGTAAGTAGAAAGAAGACCGGTGAAGTATGCTACTAATGAAATAAAGAGCAAGAATACCAAGTTGAGCCAAGTCAGAGTCAAGTTGGTCCTTTTTATATATTCGAATATCCTGTGATAACCAATCCAATACATCCCTACTACAAGGAAACTGATTACATAATGGATGATATTGGGTATTAACTCTTGACCTATTAATTTCGTTAACTGTGGTTCTAAGATGTTGTTGTGCAAGTTTGGTAATTCTAAGGATAAAGCCATAAGAGTGATAGAGAATGCAAAAAGGGCATCACTAAAGGAAATAAGATACTCCACTTTGATTTGAGCTAAATTCATTCTTCTGCACTTTATGGCCATGATACTAAAGAAATCAGATAGGGTGCGCTGATTCTTGAAGCCTATGTTAGTATCTAAAACTTTACCCTTCTTTGGAACTACTACAATTAATCAAATGGATATGTGCTTCTAATTAGAAGGGCAGTCGCGTTTGGGAAAGCTTATCTGCAACTAGATTATGATGTATTCATGGGAAAGAGGTTTCTATACAGGAGACAAACGACATCTAATAACAGAAATCCAATATTATCAGAAATAGAGTTACAGATCAGTGCAACTGATGCATTAGTGATTCCGATCATCACTGCTATTTTTGTCATGGCAATTTGTCCTTACGTACCAATGCAGACAGCTGTAGCTGCAGCTGAACAAGGTGTTACTTCACTAGTAAAAATATCAAACACTTCATCATTAGTAGCATTAGCAAAAGTAGTAACAATCAACAACACTTTCCCAACATTAGGAAGCCCATTTGTTGTCTATAAAGAGTCTGACAATAGCTCAGCTCCCAGCCCTATGTTTATCAATGGAACACATGCTCAAGCGACAGCTTTCAAAGGTAATGGAACCCTAGCAGGTATGCCTGATACTGATACTGGTACAGCATATCTTGTTACTAGACGTGATGGAAGTGTCTATACATTCGGAAATGGTGCGGTTGTTTCAAAGATGGGAAATGGAATACTGACTTACAGATTTGATGCAATAGGACATTATTTGCACGATGGGAAGCTACATGACACAGGCCATGTCATCGTTAAAAGTACATCAGGAAACCTTGCTTCTTTTTCTGATATGATTGGTTTATACAAAGATTGGTATGACCGATCTGGAAAAGGCATGACTACAATGTGGTTCTGGGAGGGATGAATAGATTTATACTTACCACATTATCTATGGAAATAGTCAATAGAGTGTTTGCCCCCTATCCAGTTTTCGAGCTGATCGGAATAGCAAATGCACTAGGTCAAGGTGGCGATATCTTAAAGGGAGTGGCAATATCTTGTTGCATACTCTCTTTAAAGAAGGAGAAAGCTGCAACAATGAAAGAATGCTTATAAACAAAGTAAACATTTCTAATTTAATAACATGGCAAGAATGCAAAAGAAAAATTTAGATTCTCCGGACGAAACTCGAACGTTTGAGAAAGGAAAGCTGGAACTTGCGAACCTTGGTGAAGTGACTATTGGACGAGCGACCCTTGAGCCAGGGTGGAGTTGGGAAAAATGCGTCAAACCATTAGTTAAAACCGATAGTTGCCAAGCACCACACACCCAGTATATAGTTTCAGGACGAATGAAAGTTGTAATGGACGATGGCACAGAAGAGGAATTTCGCGCTGGAGATGCTCTAGCCGTTCCACCCGGACACAATGCATGGGTTGTTGGAAATGAGCCTGTCGTTGCGGTTGACTTTACCGGATTTAAGGATTATGCGAAAAAATAGTAAGCTGAAGCAGACGTAGCAAAATAACGAGAGTCTCTACGAGATGTCAGATGCTATCTATTGGATTTACTACTGTACTAATCCAATAGCAGTGGCTGGTACAAATGAAGCATGAGTTCACAAGCAGAGTATTAATTTGCAATTGTTCTTCAAATAGTTCAAGAAAGGAGAGGAAACTGCTGTTGAATTGAATCTTCTATACAAGAAAATGATTTGAAGCGGTACTTGAAAAAGGTAATGAGGGAGATAAAGTAGAAGATTACTAATAACAGTTAAGGTACCACTAGTAGTCAACCACTGCCGAATCTATTGGTTACTTTATTCCAATTCTGCAATTACTCTGCCAATAAAATAATCAATTGAAACCGGCTTTCTCATAAAACACCCCAAACTAATAGACGGATGAACTTCTCTTAATGCATCACGATTTATTTCCCCTGAAGACATGTAGCAGATTTTGACATTGATATCGATTTCCAAAATTCTTTCGGATAACTGAAATCCATTGATGTAAGGCATATTAATATCAATTAATAGGAGATCATAAACGTCTGGTTCAAAATCGAGCAAAACAGCTCTAGGATCGTTATATGTATGAGCGTCAATCTTTTTGTCGGAGTTAATGTTATTGTTTTCTATTCCAATTTTGAATGTAGTAGTAATATCTGAACTATCATCTATAATCAATATTCTTTTCCAATATCGATCTTTATCTCCACTAGCAATTATATTAGCAGTTGATGACTTGCTATTCCTAGATTCTTTTATCACATTCCGTTTTACCTAGGCAACCTATCTACCTAATCTAAGTTTAGATCACTCTCCTTAAAATTGCTTATGTAACTGAATTACTTATAATGGAAATTCAATATGATTTTGCCATTAATGCGACATTGCCAAGTAAGTGAGCATATTTTAGAGCATATTGTACTTTTCATGAATAAACCAAATAAACAAGTTATCATGACTATACCGGGCAAATGAAAACCCTCAATAACCCTCAATAAGACCCCATTAACACCCCTCTAATCTAGTCTTGCTATTCTGGGGATCGTACTTCTTCAAAAAATATAATAATAATTATTCGAGTTAGCTATAACAGAGATCGTAGATACCCAAACATTTCTCGCAATAGTGTTTTTCTCTCGAGGTACGGATAATTTTAGCATATTGCTACCTTGTCCTCCAGCAACTACTACATCTTAATACAAAATCATTAATGGCTTGATCCCATTCTTCCATGGATACCAAGTTATTAAAACGGTTCTTGTCTATTAACAATTCTATCTTCAAAACATGATGGACGGTCATTGCAAACACAAGAATGTCGAAAAAATTATTTTCTCATATGTTTAGCTTATACAATCCTGTCATTTACTTTCACTACATTGGTTCGTCCTGTATCTTTTAGCCTGATTTTAGGGTTATTATATAGAATTTCAAAAAGATCGTACCCCAGATTCTCTTTCCCTTATTCTAAATTGCCTATCTTACACCCGCAATATTCCCATTCTAATTGAAGAATACCAGTAGACCTATCATTGCAGATTCTGCATGTTGAAATACTACTATCATTAGCATCCTTGTATTTATCGTCATACTCAAGCTACCTACCTGAAGAAGTAATAATTTACACAGAATCGAAAACATACTTGCCATTTTTTGAAATTCAGGGATTAGTATCTAATCAGAAGTGAGACTCAATATATGGGACCACTCACAAAGGGAAACAATTTTGAGAAAATGTATTATGCTATTTATCTACTGGCACTTCGAAAGAAATCTGACCTGACTTGATTCATATACTCTAATTAGATAATATTGAAAAGCCTAATGTATTAGGTATTTTATTCACCATCACGTGACAGTCTTTCTATCGCATCAAGCGTGATTGGTGATCTTGGGACCTTTGAAGAGTTACAAAAGAATCGAGGACGATATTCGTCATGTATGTGATATACCTATACCTGTAACGAATATCAGTTCATGTTGTTTTCTCTTTTGCCATCATAATTATACTGATCTTGGTAGCACCAGTACCCTTCCAACCATGTTCGGCTGATGTATGCTACACCAGAATCTTATACTTCCTGGGTTGTTTGCTATGAAAGATACTGTATGTATCTCTCATTATGAAGTGCAAAGGTTCTTACCACATCAACAGTTATCATGTGAAGTACGCCTTGTACTGCTATGAAGTGAAGAATAACCTTGTCTCGTTGGCTAACGATTATTTGATTTGGGACAAAGGTAAATGACCTAAAGTCCCATGATCCTGTCTTGTCCGGAGGTACTATGACATTTAGGTCTGCTTGATTCTATTCAATAATGTTTTAGTCCCAATCTTCTACCCCTTTTGACTGGTAAATGGTCAGCATAAAATACTAGAAGAAAATGTAATGGAAATAGTACAAAAAGAATATAATTTTAAAAGTCTATTTTTTTCAATGGTATAGAACGGTTCTAGCAATTTGGACTATTGGATTATTAGTCCTATTAGAGTTGGCGATTGGAATATGCTTGGTTAACGGCATGCAACAAGCCAATGCAGATCATGATAGCGGCGACTATGAGAAACTTTGCGACAATCATCACCATCCAGATTCTTCCAAGTGCTCACAAAGGGATTCGACGCCCTTTATACTTCCATTTCCATGAGTTAGTTAAACGGAGCGGAATCACTGTTATTGAATGTGCCTAAACACTATTTTCAGTGTGAACCCAAAATGTGAGACATAACTGAAGCTGAAGCGGTAATCGACTGCCATTGTTTCAACCTGTCTCAGCAAAACGAATAGCAAAATTTTGAGCCAAAGTTGATTTGTCATCAAACTCCAATGTCATCTGATCCTTTATTTCTATGGTCACTCGTATTCTGATGCTGATTTTGAAAGTGGGTAGTTGCTATGGGCTCCCTTGACCTTCCCGATTCTGGCAATCGATTTTGGTAAGAGCTCGGCTTTGAAATACTATATATATAAGAATTCAGCTTCGAATATCGAGGTTTCCAAACTTGGCACAATTAGATATTTGTAATGTATTGCGTGTAATTTCTGACGATAAATCTCTTGCCCTTTTTAAGACTGTTGCCCTAACAACCGATAGCCCCACAGTTGCAATTAGCAGATTAAAACTGACAAGAAAACAATACTATTCAAGGATGTCCGCCATGACAACTGCAGGTCTTATAACTAGAAGAAATGGAAGATATTTTCTTACTTCAGTTGGAAAAGTAGTTCATGAAGCACAAATGCTGATTAGTAGGGCACAACAAGATTATTGGAAACTTAGAGCAGTTGATGCCATTGAATATTGTAATGATGCTTTAACCTTTGAGCAAAGGGATGGATTCATCAACAATATGATTGCGGACAATGATTTGAGGAAAGTACTCCTGCACGGCAATAAAAGCAAGAGTTAGAATCGTTACAACAAACTTAGTACCTTAGGTAACGTATCGCTTGATAATTCCACAGCGTTTCTTTTAGTGCTCCAATTTTCTCTTTATTGATTCAATGATTTTGATTCTGGCTCGCGCATATTCGACATTCATTGTCTTTGTTTCTGGATTGGATGGAGCGTCATCAAGCAAATCTTTATAATATTTCAAACTATCCTCGAGTGCATCTTTAATTTCGTCTAATTCTACCTTTGTAAATTTGTTGGATTCAGAGGATCTAGTAATGAAGAGAATAATTAGAACAAATTATTTATAATTTGTGTTACTATAAGAACTCTGGGCCAAAATAGGACAATTTATACAGATTGGTGCTACTTTCTTCCAATTCTATGATTAATACTTACTCCCTTGAAGGGTATGCCAGTTCCTGCCAGTTCGTCTTTAACCTAATATGATGAATCATAAAATTGCAAAGACCAAACGACTAGCTTGTTTTTTGGGCATATTGAAGACTATATCTAAAATGACTTAGAGAGGGATCAAAGTTTGTACGAAAAATTGTAGGGATGCTAAGTAAAACAGGAAGTGTTATTTTTGTTGTATAGCTGTGGGCTTTACTTCTCCCAATCCCAGAATCTGAAGAGACTTAACCATTTGTTGTACTTCTGATAAGTAGTTTGGATAATCAGATGCCGGGTCTGCAAAATATCTAATATCGTATCCTGTTATTATTTTTGAAAGTAATTTGTATCGCTTTGAAGTGTATTTATTGAATGAAGTAAACAGTCAATCCTAATTTCAAATGCAAATCAATTGATTCTAAGAGGTTGCTGATGGTGCTACTTCCGGTGTGGCCAGATGTGCTGGAAACTGTGATGCTCTACTCCTAACTACAAGTCATACCGTATTTGCTAATGTAGTCATTGTAGCATCCGCGCCGCCCACTGTACATCTACCAATCCTTTATACGATAGGTACATAACCGGCTATTTTCACCAACTACCCCTGCTATTTTCTTGACTTTATGAGATATCCTGCTACTTATGCACCAAACAGAAAGCCTCCGCATGCAGAAATACAAAGGCTTTCAATTGTCGAGGGCTAAGCCACCTTTCAAAGCTTTATGCTGCTGACAAGTGTGATACTTTCAAGAGAGCGTACCCACAAACAGGTTCCCAACAACCATTTCATTGGTTTGAGAATAGTCTTCGCGGGTAAGCTTGGTGCCATACCCCATCCAAATTTCATGTTATTGCCCAACTGCTACAAACAAAAGAAGATGGCATTACGGTAAGCAGGGACTATATGCTCGGATAAGCTGGATTCATGGTTGATCTCTTTGAAAAAAGGAGATGATCTAAACGTCTTACTACATAAAAAATAATCTTCTACGGTAAAGTTAACGAAAATTGGTTGCAAAAGCAGGAATATAATGACAAATTATTAAAAATCACCGCCGTAAATTTTAGTTGGTTGGTCCTGTGCGTCACCACCACCACAGCGCAACGCACGGACCCCAGCTATACCACAGTGTGCTAGTAATATTGTATTCCCTTTGAGGAGATAAGTTGCTTTTGAAGTTTATGTTTTAAAAATTGGACCTATGACTTAATAGATTATGACACACATTTCTGCTCATTAAAACGCTATTAGTTTCCTCTGGATATTTTAAATAATAATATACGACGAAGGCTGAAAATTCACTGGATCGATCTAATAGAAAATACCGCTCTCCAGCTCTAGATTGCAGTTAATGACTTATCCAGCATTGAACATTGCTTCGCGAATATGAGGTAGTCGATTAGAGATGATACTACCTATTTCTGACAATTCTTGGTCATTTATGGCTCTTTGGTAGGTATTGTAAAAACCAATAAGGAGTGTTTGCTGTATTATTCCGAGAGCAACTCCCAAGGTAAAATCTCTTTCATTATTTATTCTTAGACTTGCTTTCCTTTCTGGATCTAGCAATGTTTTTGCCAGATGAGTGAGGCCTGGTAATGAATTATCTATCATTTGCTCCATGAATCCTCTAAAGGTTGGGTTGAGAGGCATAACTTTTCAAGTTGCAAGAATCATTTATGTATATCGTTTAGTTCAGAAACGAATCTTTTTTACAACTTCAGATTTCTACTTATTTAGGATACATGATAAATAACACATATCATGACTCATTACCACAATCATGTAAGCCTCGATAAAGGGACATTAGAGGAATATATTGGCTAGGTCGAAGCTCGATAAGTTCGCATTCATTAAAACATGTCTGTATGAACAAACATAGAGACATATTGCTATTAAACAATCCTCATTTCAAACGGCAGCATAGAAATTGAACAGTCTACAATGATGCTATTACAGTCAACAAGGAGTGTACCCTTAAAAGCAAACATCTAGACCATGTGCTCTCATACTTTATTGAACAGCCCTAAAACGCAGGACGTTCAATTTTAAAAATTTCGCCAAGCCAATCAAATATTCTTTGGTTTGATAGTGAAAGGGAAGCCACTTGACAATGACCCTCGGCACCTTCTTTAACAGTGAATAAAATATGTTTTTTGGACATCTGAGGGCATTATATACCTTCTGGGGTCCTCCAGAGAAAGCGTCATCCATTTCAGCTTCTAATACCAGTGTAGGACACTTAATTTTCTCAATTACCTTGTTCAGTGTATAATCCATGTTCTTTTGCAAATACTCTGGGGTTTTTGCATCAAACGTCCACATTTCATGTGAAATCGCCAACCCCGTAGTTGTATCAAAATACATAGACTTTTGGATAGACGCATTGGCGACTTCAGCATTTCCGTCTTCGATGACTGTTTTCAGTTCTCCGGCCTTTTGCAAAGAATTCTAATAAATATCAAAACGCTGTCATCTAGTATGCGTGCAGCGGTCCCGATCTTAAAAGGCAGTAGCTCTAGCTGCTAGATAACCTCACATGCTTTCCCCATTAACGCACTGTTTTCGATCAGTGCCCTTACAATCTAATCTGTCACACACGTAACGACTTTTTCCCAATCGTAACAAAAAGGTATATTTTGCGTATGACTCCGCGGTCCTTCAGAAGTCAACCACTTGTATCCTCTACTTATTGCACCGCAAACACTTGTGGCGTTCCTCCTTAGTCCCACTCATACCAGGCTATTAAATTTCTAGAGGCGTCAACAGATAGCTTTCAGATTTTTGCTCTACTCGGAGCAGTTGATTGCTTGAAATGGCTCTTTATCTAACTTTGTTCATTTTTCTTTTTGGCACTATACAAGTTCGTAGCGGATCCAGAGGGAATTTGCTCAAGACAATCTGCATTAATTATAGAGGATCAAGTTTATCAGTCTATCTTATTTCTTTATATTCTACCTTGAGTCGACTAGCTGGACATTATCAGTTATTGAACTTTTATTTAGTCCACACGGAATAGACAAGGTATAGAATATCTGTTGGATAAGTGAAGGAGTGAACCAAGATGACCTCAAAATTAGGCAATGTACTTCTAATGAACTTTCAGAAAAGTACTGTAGCAATGGAGCTATTAATATTTCTAGGCTCGATAGCCGCCTGTATATCTGTTTCATTTTACTTGTTAGTCACACAGGGCAAATATTCACTTCTTTACTACGGTGACTCAATAAGTCATCTTGTAATAGCTAGGAGAGTAATTGATTCAATAATTCCAGGTTTTATTCAGCTGGGCGGTGTGTGGCTGCCAATGACCCATTTAATGTTATTACCTTTAGTCATTAATGATACCTTGTTTCATACTGGGCTAGCTGGTACTATGGTAAGTTCAATATCAACTGCTTTTACGGCTCTATTACTATTCCGGATTGCTTCAACCCAGTTTAATTCTACTAAATTAGGCATACTTTGTTCGGTTCTGTTTATGTTGAATCCATCAGTCGTATATATGGGAATCGTGCCAATGATGGAGGCGCCGTTTATCATGTTTTTCATGCTTGGGGTGTATTACTTTCATGGCTGGTACTATAGTTACGCAAACAAAAGAGGATCGTGTGTAAGTCAATATATGATTTTACTGAAGTGTGCCCTGGCCATTTCAGCAGCATGCTTAACTCGTTATGAAGGATGGCTTCTTCCTTTTGGTCTGGTCCTTGCCATATTAGCTGTTTATATTTTTGTGACGAATGAACGCCAAAAATGCAGAATTGAGCCTTTTCTTGCATTCGCCAGCGCATTAAGTGTGTTAGGTATAATCTTATGGCTGCTATGGAATACAGTGATATTTAAAGACCCAATGTTTTTTGCGAACGGTCAGTACTCCGCAGCAGTTCAGGCAGCCGCAAGACCATATTCGAGCCACCTCCATATGCATCCCATTGCATCTTTAGTCATAATGAGTAACGTCGCGTTAGCCATGTACGGGTTACCTGTCTTAATTATCTCACTCGTTGGTATCATTGCATATTTCTTTGCAAATGGAAGAAACCAGTTATATTTTAGGCTCATATTGGTAGTCGCATTAATGACTCCTATAATGGCAGACTTTGCAGCCATGCTTCAAGGATCGGGTGAGATATATCCTGTTGGCGACAAAAGTTGGTATAATGGACGATATCTCGTATTTGTCTCTCCAGTAATTGCCTTCGGATCGACGTCGGTTATATTTTTCGTAGACAAGAGAATTATTAAAGAAGCTAGGAAAAGGAAATCTGCTCTAATTACAATCATCCCAGTGGCTTTTGTTATTTTTTGTTACTCTATTATATTATTTGCTCAGCCCTTTGAGGTGGGTAACACTATTGCAATGTCTGACAGCTATACCTCATTATTGCCTTCAAGAAAAGTTGATAGCAAACGGGAATAACAATTGGAAAATTATATGCGCAAGGGGGAGGAGAAGGAAACAACACCCAAAGCATCGTTCTATTTGCGCCTAATCAGGTTGGTCAGGAGATCATGTTTGCAAGCAACCTGCCGCTTAGGAAGTTTATTGACGTATCAGCAGGGATTTACTGGGATATTTCGAGAGTTAGCCCGTGGATATATGGTAAATATCTCATTTTGGCAAAGCCGACACAATCCCATAACGCCAATTCTGATCCAGAGCTCAAAACTATTAGATATTGGCGGACACATGAAGTTTATTTATTCAAGTTCTATCGAGTTAACTATGAAAATCAGTATTTTTGTATTTTGACAAAGAAATAGCTCGGAACTCCGTCTAATGTGATTAGATTGCACTTACAAATAATCAATATGGTCTATTAATAGGTTAGGAGCCTTCAGGGGGCGATTTCTAGTACACCATTACAAATTGCAGAAACATGAATAGTTTAATTTTGATACGTGCTAATCATAAACACTCCCGACACCGTACCATATAGTAATAGCTCATCAAGCACAATTAGGCAAACACCCAAACGTGGGTAAGTGGCAGCTTGGGAGGTTGTTCTACTACTTCTTGTACATTTACTACCTGAGCCAATATACATAGTGCTCACCTGTGATGATGGTTCAACTACAAAAACACTTGAAGCAAGGTTTCTTGTAAATCCAGGTACGACAAGTGCATATTCGTCACTTTCTGGAAGTGCACAAACAATTCTTTATTTAGTGCATATTCCAACAAGTCTACCGTTTGTTTCATATCATTGCATAGCTAGTACACAACTCGATCATTCAAACTATTTACTATCGTCTTTTTCTTTTGCCTTGCGTTAATAGTCCCATTTTGGAGATATGCTGTTCCATCTGAACGATATAGCTTAGGATCCCTGCCAATTCCATCTTTTATCCTAAATTCCATACGTTTCTTTTTTGATTCGAAATCTGGGGCATTAGGATTCTGTATATTATATGTGAGGATGTCATAGAGTTCTTCTTCTAAGTATGCGTCCATTAACACTAGTCCCACGATTCCCACATTTTTATGCTTGTTCGTGCATCTGAAGAAATTCTCTCTTCAAGTGCCTTTGATTTGAAATTATCGCAAGTGAAGGCTGTGAGCACTCAGAACAAAGATAGTAAGTAGCCTCGATATCTACTTAGTGTTTGGCATATAAGAGCGGAGGAGCCAACTTATTTTTGTCAGTACTCTAGCCTAGGAAGTGAGGATCATTTTGTCCACACTCGTAAGGATGACTACGTACTATTTTGCAACCTACGTTAGGTTTATAGACATGCAGCAATTTGCTACATTACTTGTTGGGGTGTCGTCTTGACCTTTGACTATGCTTTTTACTTTCGATAAAAATCATATAGTCGAAGGTACGCGAGCCAGATAACTGGTTCTAAAATATGCCGGCTGGAGTTATCTGGTATCATATTCAGGGTTTATTAACACATACCTGGCCTACCGCAACGTAACGACCCACATAAGTTGTACCGCCATTTACCTCGACACCAAAGTTGTTGGCATTACTGTCGTGTCCAACTGCTATACCACCGTTATTTCTCTTGCTGGCTCCATTGGCGTCTTGTCCATCGGCCGCACCACCGAGTATGGCTATACCGCACATACGGCCGTTACCAGAATTAGTGGTACTACAGGTAGCCCCATTACCTGCATCAGCCGCTTCTTTAACAGCAACGCCGCCGTCACCACCGTTATCATTGGCTGAATGGAGATAAGGTAAGAAACAGGGCATTACGCTGAATGAAGTTATAGTCAATGTCAGCATGAATTATTATAATAAAAAGTTAGGCGCGAACTTGCAGCAAATTGAATCCTTTGGGATTGGTTTTAAATATTTTGAGTGAATTACTAATCCAATATGAGTGAGGCCAATTCAACTCCTATGCGACTAGACGGAAAAATTGCAGTTATCACTGGAGGAAACAGTGGGATAGGACTTGCTACTGCACATCGTTTTGTCAAAGAAGGCGCCTACGTTTTTATCTGTGGAAGGCGCGAAAGCGAATTGGAATTAGCACTAAACCAGATAGGGAAAAATGTAACTGGAGTTCAGTGCGACGTTTCAAATCTCACAGATCTAGATAGGCTGTACGACATGGTAAAGCAGAGCGGACCAATTGACGTCCTTTTTGCTAATGCAGGTATATGGGAATTCTTACCATTGGGGAATATTACTGAGGCACATTTTGACAAGATATTTAGTGTCAATGTAAAAGGCTTACTGTTCACTGTACAAAAAGCGCTTCCGTTGTTTCGGGATGGCGGTTCCATCATACTGAACTCCTCCATTGGGGGGGATAGAGGGATTGAGTGTTTATCATGCAACTAAAGCTGCTATACGATCTTTTGCACGTTCCTGGACGGTCGACTTGAAATCTCGCAGGATTAGGGTCAATGCCATCAGTCCAGGTCCAACATACACACCTGGTTTCGAACGCGCTTTGCAGAGTATCCAAGATTCCGAGAGATTGAAAACGTTTTTTTTGAATACTATCCCACTTGGGAGGCTTGGTAATCCAAACGAAATCGCCAAGGCGGTCTCATTTCTCGCATCAGAAGACAGTAACTATGTTACCGGTATCGAATTGTGTGTAGATGGAGGAATGGCACAGATTTAATGGACCAGCCAAACCAAGCAAGCCAGGTGTATTTGTTTCAGATATCAATTTAAAGAAGTAGCAAGCGGGAGCACGTCTGAGTCGTGCTTGATGTTGCATTTGTTGTTCCTTCTCTGCCTTTTCCCTTCTCTCCCGATTTCGCTTCTGGCAACCTGGACACGTCTCAAAACTTCAAATCCCAACTCCGGATAATAATCGATTGCTACTGTCATGGCCCGTCTCGCATGTCCACCCTTCCGAGTATTTTTCAGATTATCGGTTCGTTTGTGCATTCTGATAGACTGTAGCACTGCTTTAGTCCCGCTTTTACCTTTTGTGCTTTGAATTTACTGGAAAGTAGCTCCTCTCCTAATACTACATCCCTGAAATCCTGTCTATTTGTAGTATGCTAATTCTATGATGCTAAATTATCTCTATATTTCTGTTCTGCAATCTCTCATGATTGAAATGCTGCCACTATCTCCTATCTGCATCAACGGATCAACAAATGTGTTCTAGTAAAAATGTCTCAACACCTACCGCTTAGAAGCATATATCGATATTTTCTTTGTCATAATCTATGTCTTGTATTTGCTTTTAAGCGTTCCAGGAATTATTCTGGAAAATGATTCTATGACGCGAACTTGTGAATCTGCGTACTACCCTTCATAAACAGTAGCAGATTTTTTCTGCGAGCGAGTTTTAAGGGGATAGTATATCACTGAATGACCAATTTAACCTGCTGCCTCCGGAATTTAACGGCCTTCTATTCCTAAGTCGATATTATATTGAACAAAAATCTTCTGTGGAAATTTACTAATAACGTTAATACCCGTTCATGTTTACCCTTAAACAGTTGTCTCAATATAAGCAGATTTGGTGTTTTCGTTGTAATTGTATGCAAAGTGTCTGTATCCACAGGAAATGTCCACAACATTGCGATATGTGTGATAGAATTAAGGAAATTCGATTGAGAGCATCCGAGGCACAAACTGCGCAAATGCTATATTCAGATATCATGTCAGGCTAGATATGATTGACACCTGTAATTTCTGTGATGGAGAAATACAATATCAGCGATTTGCGACCTTAGTTTCAAGGTCTAATCACCCCTAAAGCACTTCCTATTCTGTTTTCAACAATTCACAAATATGCCATGAGAAGAAGATTTTCGGCTGGGTATCAGAATGGGGCGCCGCACCCCTTTGTTCCTTCAGTTCTTAAAAGTTCTTAAAAGTTGTATTACAAGTTCTCCTTAGATGACCTTAATTCTTGCCGAAACGTCCTTACAAAGGTTAAGGGAAAGAATGTTCATTACAAAGACAGTTACCATTTATTATATGATTGATAGGATTATACAGGAGTTAAATTCGTACGATAATCTGCATTGTTGAAAAAGACCGGGCGCCTATTGTTATGTTACAACCAGAGTTCTGCTGGACCGGGTTAATTGAATAAGACTATCCATCTTCCAACATTTTTGTTACTGCATTAACCAAATCCTTGTTCTCGACTGGTTTTCTTAAGAAAGTATCCTGCTTAAAATCCCCCAACCCTTGTTGTTTTCTAATTTCTTCATGAAAGTATTCAGTGGATGTAAAGTAGCATATCTTGACCTTGCCATCTGTTCTTTTTATTTTTGATACAAAAGAAACCCTTCAATTACAGGCATTTTACTATCTGATACCACAAGGTCGTACAAACCTTCCCTAAAGGTCTTTTAAGCTATTACGGGATCATTGTAAGAATCTGTTGTAAATCCATATTGTTCCAATGCTGCTTGCAACGTGATGGGTTCGTCAGGGTCGTCATCTATCATCAGAATTCTTTTCTGTTGCGATTCTCATCTCACCTGAGTGAACGATTGTGTATAATTTATGAGCAGCTTGCTGGTTCCTAACATATTATTTGTCAGTTTCGTTTCTACTAATAGTGTTGCTCCTATAATTGGCGTTGGTCGATATATTATCTACAGAAATTATTATCATTGATGTTATTATAGTATCATAGGAAATGCAGCATAAGTTTTGACAGAAAACGGATACAATTCAGTTATATAACTGAAGTTCAATGGTATAGATCAAGAAGTGCATCCCTCAGATGGAGTAGCAGGCTGCCTACTTTTGTTATGTTGGGTATATTCGTTATTAAAATGTGATCGCAATAAGCATGGCTCTTGTCCATAATTGTACCCTTATGACTGACTGTTAATGTATCTCCTGCCACTTAACGTGAATTTGTATTATTCCATTCCTGAATACTGACACAAAAAAGGTTCAGGACGGTGGCCGGTCTGTGACCGATCGCTTGAACTCGTAGCGGAGCTAGAGGAACAACTCGATCACGAACCACCAGAACTAGCCCATGAGGCCGTTCCGACATCAGTCCTTTCTCTATGAAACAAGTCCCATTGGATGGCAGACCGTATAACCAAAGAAAGCAGTCATGACATGAGTCACGTTCTGAGCGTATAAGCCAATCACTATATTACTGTTAGTGGCTCAAAAAATATGCTAACCTAGATACTCACCGAAGTAGAGTGAGTATCTATAGCTATCGTCTTCTTATACAAAAGCATTACACACTTAAGTATAACTAGTAAACTAGAACTAGTGGTGGTATATTATTCAAAAGCATAGACCAACAGGTGTTACAATATTGGCAATACTGGCAATAATTGGTGGTATAGCATTTCTCGCAAGCGGAATTGCAGCAATAGCGATTGCCCCTCTTCTTACTAATATTCACATAACCAATAATACCACTCAAGGTTCAAGAATAAATTCACCCACGACAATAACAACAACCCTTCCTAATACATTTGTACCACTAGCTACATGGATGGGCGCCGGACTTGTAGCATTAGGAATAGCATATTTTGTTATGGCCTATGGATTATGGAGAGGCAAACAATGGGCGTGGACTATAACTATGATTTTATCGATTATTGGTATTGTTATGGGGGGCATTTCAATAGTTACTGGCAATTTTGCTGCAATATTCCATCTAATTATAAATACAATAGTGCTATATTATCTCTATAGACCACACGTTAAGATGTTCTTTGGGAAGGGCGCTACAGTTACTGCCTGAGGTGGAAGGCCGAGACTACCATTAATTCATCCGTAATTTTTCATAAAATGAGGGCGAATTTATTCCCCGTCAAAGTTCTGGAGTAATTAATAAAGACGAGCCATTGTAAGCCTTTTTAGAGGAACTACCAAACGGCAGTATTATTGTCGAAACGAGGCTACGCTTCAATTGGACTAGTAAACGAGTCGGTCATCATAGCAGAAATCTCTTAACTTCTTCGGGATTATCTTTTCGGCAATAGACGCAAAATCAAAAAAGAACAGTGAAGATGAAAACAGTATTCTGTCTCAGTTTGTTATAGCCAGATAGTTGAGTTGTCCAAATAAAACGCTTTTAGGTAAGCAAAGTTCTAGTTATGCTTAGTATGATTCATGACAGTCATAAGTGCCGCATTCTTTGCACTAAGCTCTGCGACTTTTTCATTCCTATCACTGCTCGCTATTATTACTACATCACCGTCTTTGGGACTTAATTCTTTGATCAACAGTCCATGTATTTGAGGTTCTTTTTTTAGAGAATCTATATTAGTAACAGGTATCACAAATTTTCCCTTTCTAAATAATAGAGTGGTAGCTCCCACCCCTCCTACTCTTATTGCAGCATCTCTTTGTTCTATGCCTAACTTTATGGCAACGCTAAGCTGCTTTAACAGGATGGCGTAATTGAATTTTCCTAGTGCAATGGAACAGTTTGGTACCTCACATTCTGCAGGAATAGATGATAGTAATTCTGCTAAAAACTTCCTACCTTTCTCTGTCATTTTAGTGCCAGCATTGCTGGTTTCTATTATATTTTCCATCATCAAATGTTTTACTAGTGTTTTAACAGAACCCTCTCCCAGATTTAGCTCTTTACAGAGTGCATCTCTACTTGTATGTCCTCTACTTTCAATTAGTTGTAATGCTTTGAAAACGTGTGTTATATCAAAAGAAAGTATTCTACTGGGAGCGTACCTACTTGAGATCCCTTGAAGGGTTTTAACATACGTATGCATGTTCTGTATTTGTACTATACAAAGTACTCATACATATTAATTTCTTTTAAATACAATTTAATTACTCCACATGTATAAGGTCAGGTCTGGGTTGTGTGTGGGTGAGCCAACTGAAACAAAAATCTTTTATCCTCAACCTCACTTGCACGTGCTATAAGAAGATCAACTAGCTTCTGGTCAACCCCCAAATGATTTGTGATAAATATATCTTTAAACTGGTGTTTTGTTAGTGCTTCATTTACATCATTGATTACGTCCCGTTTCATATGTGCTCCTTTATGAAGGAAGTAGGGCATCAATATGAGAACTTTTGGGTTATCTTCGATCATCAGTTTAATTCCTTGTTGTATATTCGGATTGTCCAATTCAAGGAAACAGAATTCTACTTTGCGATAAAAAGGTCTTAAGGAATCAATAGTATATTCAAAAGCAATTCTGGCATTCTTGTCGCTGCTACCATGCCCTATGAGAAGAATGTCGCAATCAAGGTCAGAGTGCTGAATATTCTTGTCTTTTTTTACGCAGTTAATTCTATCTATTACCAGTTGTGTCATCATAGAATGGTAACTTAGGGGTTTTGCAATGACTAAGTTCAGTTTATGGTCCTTAGAGATTCTAGCGGTCTGCCTGACCGAATCCTTTAATTTCATTCCAGGATAGAGAAAATACGGCATCACGGTTATGACATCTGCACCATAATCTTGACATTTTCTGAGTCCTTCCTCAATGAACGGAGGAAGCACTTCCAGGAAGCAGTAATTTGTGTAAAAGTATCCTCCTTTGGTTTTAACAAGTGAACATACTCTCTCAAGCTCTTCTCTTACTTCTGGTTCTCGGCTTCCTCTATCAATAATGAGTAATGCTTTTTTCAATTGACTAAAAATTCACATTGGCCATTTACACGATCGTGTCTGAAGGAAATTTGATTTGTCACTGCCAATTCTATCTTGGTACTCCTGCTTTCATTCTAATCACATCTAGTCCTAGCATCGGAATCACTCTCTGCTATTTAAGTTATAGGCTAGTTTGTCCAACTGTTTTCAGGGTTGGATTAGATGGTTACTTATGCTTAAGAAATGGCGGTTGTTAGCTCCATTGGCTGACAGCACACCAGTTGCTTGGTTGGATAAACCATCCAAATATTTTAATACTAGCGATTGAAACAGCAGAGTATGAAAAAAATTACTAGAGGCTGCAGCTTCCGATAATGGTAGCACACGATCTCAAGTTATTTGTGTTATCGACAATATCTATAATGTTTCTCTTTGGGATGCGTCATGCCCTTGATGTAGACCATATCACCGCTATAGATAACCTTGTAAGAATGCATAATGTTAGCAAAAGAGCTAAATGGGTAGGAACAGGTTTCAGCCTAGGTCATTCATCATCGATATTTCTTGAACTGGTTATAATAATATATGTAGTAGGCAGTGCGACTGGTGGAAAAATAGATCTGCTTGCATTTTGGGGAAGCATAGTTGGTGCTACTGCCTTAGCAATAATTGGCGGTGTCAATATGATTTCAATGAAAAAATGGGGAAGAACAGGCTCGGCGATTCTTGCAAGCAAGATCGTGACTAGGACTCATTTTCTAGGACCTGTTGGTTCGGCAGCTATTACTGGACTAGTATTTGGATTTGGATTTGATACTGCTACTCAAATATCTGCTTTAACAGTATCAGCTGTGGCAACTGCTACTGCGGGTGTTCAGGTAGCTATGAGTCTTACTATATTTTTTGCAATAGGGATGATATTGGTTGACACTTTGGATAGCATATTCGTTCGTTCAGCATTTTCAAAAATCCTTAAAACCAAGACCTTTACATATATGTCATATGCCCTAAGTGGCGTTGCCCTAATAGTGGCCTTTGCCAAGACATATTCTACGATATATAATATAGATTTGCCAGAATATATAGGTCCAGTGCTTGCGGTGGCTGTCATAGGTACAGGATTTGGTTACAGCTATATTACTAGGCATAGTCAAGCAGTCAATGCTACTACTACCACTACCACTACCACTACACATCTCAGTGGCCACCATGACATATCCGGTTCAGTAAAGGAGAATACTAACGAAAAAATAGACCCGCACTAATCGTTGGGAATATGACAACAGGAGCAAACGCGGCAGCAACAACGATTCCTCGCTATTCTGACAAGAGAAATCACACATGATAACACTTAGGAGTTACCTTTCACCGCTATCTTGTTAAACCACAAGAATGGTTGTTATTTTCTGTGAAAGTAAATCTAAATAAATCCAGACCTCTGGTAGTTGGCTATATCTCAGCCATAATAGGAGCCTTGCTTTTTGGCTCAGTTTCTACAGTTGCAAAACCAATTGTAGCTAGTGTAAATCCTCTCTGGCTTTCTTGCCTTGTATATCTCATATCTGGTGCGACCATAACCCCAGTCGTAAAACGTGACAGATATTCAATCAAGACAAAGGACTATTTATTTTTAATTATCACATCAATTTGTGGTGGCGCAATCGCCCCCGCCATGTTCTTCTTTGGTCTTAAACTGACTACAGCAATAAATGGCTCACTTTTATCGAACGGAGAAGTAATATTTTCAATACTGCTGGCGTTAACAATATTCGGAGAAAAACTTAATCGTATCGGATATATCGCAATAGCATTAGTGCTAGGAGGAGTAATAATTGTCACGACGAATCTGCAATTTGATAGTTCTCTGTTAAAAATAAATCCTGGAAATTTACTCATAATAGGAGCCACTATCTTTTGGGCACTAGATAACAATATATGTAGAATACTCACCCACAGAATAGATATCACAAAAATAATACAATTAAAATCCTTTATTGGTGGTGTTATTCTTCTATGTCTGACTATATCGTCAGGTATTTCTTTAAGCATTACTTCAACAGAAGTACCATATATACTGCTGCTTGGGGTAGTTGGTTTTGCTTTATCTCTTTATTTCTTTTTACAAGGCTTAAGAAGGATTGGCACAACAATTACGCTCTTAATACTTTCTCTCTCAGCAGTGTTTGGTATGTTTCTAGCAGCTATACTTTTACATGAACGAATTACCACATTTCAGATAATCGCAGTCGTGATAATGTTATGTGGCATATATCTAATATATCGAAACTACATGAACGATAAAAGTAAGGTTATTAGAACAGCAAAAAGCTAAGCAATGATAAATAATTACTTTTGGATATACGGGACTAGTGTTGGAATTCAGGCACTGCTGCGGAAACCTGTCTGCCATTTATCCAATTCTTTCATATCCTGCAGTTCAAGTAATCTATTATCACTGACTATTAATCATTCAGACCACAACACAGGGGCTATTATGAACCTACTAAAATTGCTATCAAGGGCCTGTTCCTTCGATATATCAAACTGGCATGCGAAATTGGCTCATTCTGAGATGACTTAACAAGTACCAAAAATGACATTCTAGGTTTGTTTAAAGAGGATGCGAAATGCTTTAGCCACAAGCTGTTTGATACAAATGCTCTGCTTGAAAGATAATAGAAAAAAGAAAATAAATGTATAAACTAATGAATAAATGAATGTGTAGTCTTGATGATAAATGCCTTGGGAGAATAGCGATTGGTATTACTGGAGCGATAAACACGAGTACAAAACAAGATACCACAAAAATATCACTTGTAGACAATTAGTCAGATAACACTTCAGTCTTGTGTATCGACCTTGGTGAAGGATTCAGGGTCGACTCTTTCAATAATTCTACACTAGTACTGTCTAGCTTTAGACCCAATTTCTATTCTTTGTTGACTTTTGACATTAATATGCTGAAAATAAATGAATGGGTATGAATAGTACAATGAAATAAGAAAGATAGATGCTAAAGTAAAAGTATTTTTTTAACTGGATCTGAGGTGTATGCAGACAATTTGAGACTACCAACCATGGATTTGTACGCAAGATGCCTTATTCCAAACTGCTTTCTATACAGGATCTGATACTAATGGTAAAGAGACAGATCGAACTGCAATAATGTCCAACTGAAGAATGAACCTGCAGTATGGATAATGCATTACTGTCATACACATCTGAATATTGAATATTATAGCCAATTTCAAGTCTTCATATACCTCAAGTTTTCTATTATTGA
The DNA here is from genome assembly GCF_009898475.1 of Nitrososphaera sp. AFS. Lineage (GTDB taxonomy): Archaea > Thermoproteota > Nitrososphaeria > Nitrososphaerales > Nitrososphaeraceae > Nitrosopolaris. The sequence continues at coordinate 21,929 of NZ_QURE01000030.1, forward strand.
GCATCGTCCTGATGCAGCCTAGAATAAAATACTATCATTTAAGGGACTCATAAGAAGATGCTATTATGTCAACATGGAATTTCTAACTGTGCTGTTATGAGCAACCATTTAGCGCCTGCCATAATGCCTGTAAATTCTTCGAAGTTAAAGAGGTACTACATCTGTTAGTATTCTAGAATTGGACACATAACGGGCAAAATGGTAGTGTGCTTCAATGCATCCATTAAGTAGAATATAGTTCCAGTACTCTTATATGTCATGTTTTACCTCTCTAGAAGGGAATATAATATGAAAGATAAAACAACTTCAATTCTTGTATTGACCATTGTGCTAGCTATAGGATTAGCACTCGTGGCACAGTATGGCATTCAATCACATTTGGTACTGGCAAAGAGCAGCAAGGGTAGCAAGAGTAGCAAAAGCTCTAGCAGCACAGGAAGTAGCTCTTCGAGTTCTAAAAGCAGTAGTGCAAAGTTGAAGAGTCTTGTTTCCTGCGTGACAACTTCTTCCAAAACAGCATCCGGAGAACTCAGTCAAAGTGACGTTATGAATTGTTATAGCCAAGCATATGGAAACGCCACAGGGACATCCAATTCTACAAGTCCAACTGCAACCGCAACATTGCACTAGAAACCCGTATTAGAGGACAAAAGACATACATAGCTACAATCACTTTTTTGCTCAAGATAAAGGAACAGGCATGCAGGCCGTGAATTCAACGGTAGCCAATCAGCACGTGAGGTACAGTTGCACAGACCATAAAAGATTCCATGATTTGCTCCTTGTTTATCAGTCAAAATCGATTTAGATAAAGATATCGAGGAACGGGAACTGCCTTATTCTTTATTAAATAAGGCTGGTACACCTAGTTCTAAGCTAGACTCTATTAAATTTAATAACGTGCAGATGAATATAGAGGCAGATAGTTTTAAAAGTATGGAGACAATGCGAACGTCTGTGCCCAATAGTGGTATCATGCAAATCCTGCACAATAAGACAGAGATTTCAAAGATATTTTGTCGAATCTTAAATGACACAAGATATAGATGGGATTTTTATGCTGATACCAAGTCCCTTGCAATCCCCTTTTCAATCAAGCAAGTACTCAATACAATAAAAGTAGCGAAAAAGAAGGGAGTCGAGTGTAGACTGATTAGTGACGTTACGAAAGATAATGCATCCCTGTTTAATCAGCCAATATTAAATAGCGTCGATATCAGACATTTAGAGGGGATAAAGGGAAACTTTGCGGTAAGCGATAAGGAATACATTTCAATTTACGAGACAACCTCGTCACCTAAGAAAAAGTCAACGCTTAAAATAAAAAATGCTCGATCTGCGTCTGCGAAAATAAGCCAAGATTGTGCGATTTACAGTAACATAAAAGAGGATGTCCATCAGCATCAGCGTATCTTCGAAAACCTATGGCTAAACTCGAGACCACTCGAAAATAGGATCAGAGAGATAGATGAAGGCATCGACCGAACCGAAACCATTGCAATAAGAGACAGCGTTGAAATCATAAAGCGAATTAAAAAGAGTATAGAGTCTTCTACCGAGATCAAAATAAGTTTTCAACCAGGCGGACTCGCATTCTTGTACAATAGATTCTCTGATTCGTACAAGAAATTCTTGGATGGCTACAAAAGTGGCGAAAACAGGGGAATAAGGTGCGTCACAACTATTCACAAGAATAATGAAAGGTTCGCAAAGTTATTGATCGAGGAAGACATACAAAGAACTTGACACCTCTTAGCTTCAGTGTTTCTAATAATGAATTCCAAGCAACAGCGGAAAAGTTCGAAGAAGGTAAAATGATAAAGAGTCTTTTGGTAAGTACCGAACCCATCTATATAGCACACTACAATTCAATATTCGAACAGCTATGGGATAACTCAATTGATGCCAAAGATAGAATATATGATATCGAGGAGGGAGTCGATCTATCAGACATTGAAGTAATTCCCAGATCGGGCCGGAGCCGCTTATTGTACTTAGAACTTGTAAGATGTGCCAAGCAAGAAATTTTGTTTATATTCCCAACAAGTAACGCATTAATTCGTCAAGAAAAAATAGGCGCAATACCGCTAGCGGCAGAGGCCGCAGTGAAACGATCAGTAAGGGTAAGAATTTTGGTCCCATATACCGAAGAGGTTGAACGACGACTCCAGTCCATTCTCCAAATAAAGATTCTGAGACCTGTTTATAATGCAGATATAGATTTTAGATACACTGATACTGAACAAGCTTCAGGATCCAAAGCTACAATTCTTGTAGTCGACAGGAAAGCATCATTAGTTATGGAGCTGAGAGACGATTCAAAAACAACATTCGATGAAGCGATAGGATTATCAACATACTCAAATAGTAAGGCAGGTGTTCTTTCATATGTTGACATTTTTGAGAAATTATGGAATCAAATTGAGTTGTATCAACAGGTTAAACAAGCGAATGAACGGCTAAAATTGCATGATAAAATGCAGCAAGAATTCATTAATGTTGCTGCACATGAACTACGGACCCCTATACAACCCATACTTAGCACCGTAGGGCTTCTCAGCTCAACAAATCAAGCTACGGTAACAAGGAAAGAACTAAATGATTCTATTAGTATGATAGCTAGGAATGCAACTAGACTAAAGCAGCTTTCAGAGGATATACTGGACGTTACAAAAATAGAGAGCCAAACACTAGAACTAAAAAAGGAGTTGTATGATCTAAATGGCATCATAAGATCTAGCATAGAAGAATACAAAAGAAATCCGACCATAAAGTACAACACTAAAATTCAGCTAGAGTATCTACCATTGCACTCTAAACTTTACGTTGAAGTAGATAAGGCAAGAATAGTACAAGTTATCTTCAACTTGCTTGCCAATGCATTTAAATTCACTAAAGAAGGAAATATCGTGATTAGCATACAACGAAACCAAACTAGCAGCTCAGAAGCACTAATAAGTGTAAAAGATTCGGGTCAAGGAATACACCAAGAGGTCTTTCCTAGACTATTTGAGAAATTTGCTTCGAAGTCTTTCCAGGGAACAGGGCTAGGACTATTTATATCAAGGAGTATTGTAGAGGCGCACGGAGGCAGAATCTGGGCCCTAAACAACAACAAGTTGGTTGAATGCAAGCGAGGTGCGACATTTTTCTTTACTCTGCCTATAGTTAATTCTGACCTAGCACAGTTAGCCTGATTGAGGCCATCGTTATGAAACCGAGAAAAACTGGGGATAAAAGTAAAAACAAAAGTAAAAGTAAAAACAAAAGAATCTTAATAGTAGACGACGAACCAGATGTAAGCTTAGTTCTAAAGAAGGTGTTCGAGAATGCTGGGTTCGCTGCAGAGTCTTACGATGATCCAATTCTGGCATTAAAGAATTTTAGAGCTGCTTCTTATGACTTAATCCTCTTGGATATAAAAATGCCAGAAATGGATGGTTTCAGTTTGTATAAGCAATTAAAGAATCTAGATAACGATGCCAAGATATGCTTTTTGACTGCTAGCGAGATGTACTTCAGTCGGTTAAGAAAAGATGAAGATTTTTGCAAGTTGGATGAAGGCCTCTTCATCCGTAAACCGATTGGAAATGAGGAGTTGATAAGAAAAGTAAATGCTCTGTTAAATGAGGACACCTACTAGAGTAATTGTCTAATTAAACGAAGTAATGATGTGATTCTAATAACATCATGACGGTCTGTATGAATGGAATCAAAAGTGGATTAATGGAAACAAAAGAGTGAATTCTGATTCCCCATGAGAACAATTGTGGCAAAAGAAAGGTCGATACATCTTGCTCTTGCTGAACTAGACCACCAAGAAAACTTTGTATTCTTTAGCAGCAATGTACACCTTGATCACAGATAGGCTTCACGTAGAGCTGAGACTGTGAGGCAACTTTTAATTCTTCCGCCTGTTTTAAGTTCTTTTAGGAGATCATCCCGAGATAGTCTCAGAACCTTTATTTGCTCGAGTTCATCTACTTTTCGATTCGAGTAGGCTTTCAAGTTTGTCGCCAAAAGAACGAAGTTTCTCTGTCCTGTCCTCCCTGGCCAAGTGTAGAACCAGTTTACTATTCTTATTTTATCACAAGAGTAACCGGTTTCTTCAATCAATTCTCTTGTTGCTGAATCTTTTGCAGCCTCTCCTTCGTCAATCAGGCCTCCGGGTAACTCCAAAAGCTCTGCGCCTATAGGTATCAACCATCAATACTGAGCCATCTTCGAAGATCGGTACGACTATTACCGAATCACGAACTTCTATCCTGTTAAACGTACCTATGGTACCATTTGGTTGGGTCTCTTTAATAACTTGGTCCTCATACACTGTCATCCAGTTACTCTTGTATACAACCTTAGATTGTCTCGTCTGGTAGTTGAAATTCAAAAGCTACATCAAAATAAGCCCGCTTTCAATAATTAAGTCTACTTAAACTATAGATCCCATGATCTCGATATAGGAATATTGTCGAATCGCGCAGAAATTATTCCATAATCAGAACAGGCTTATTCTTTGGACCGCAAGAAGGCAACTACGGTCTTTATAATCAGGGCACGCTTGAGAAAGCTTGCCTCTAGGCTTAATAACTGAGAATTAGCCCAAGCCCAGTGACGATAATGACGAATATCAAGACCAATGTGACGATACGGACCAGGATGCTCCAAATGTCCGGCAGTATGATGGCAATTTGTCTTTTGAGAAGTATCCATAACAACTTGTCTTTTTGTGGAACTAAGGCAGGTTATAAAATTATGAAGTTGGATAGGTTCTACCTAAGCTGCAATCGATAAATTTGGCTGTCTTGGTGTAGGTGACCGGCTGTCCGCATATCCCCGCTTGAATGTGGCGCACCATTCAGAACTACTTGTTGCCCCTCTATCTTCCTAGAATAATCCCATTCCCACCTTTTGCAAACATAGGTGAATGACCTGCCATTGAAAATGGTGTTAAAGCCTGATGATATAGTACTTGACCGTTCCCAGGGTCTATTATAACCGCA
>NZ_QURE01000139.1:0-672 GCF_009898475.1 Nitrososphaera sp. AFS
ACCAGAACCTTTGATATCATTTCTTGCTCACCCAGTTATTAACGGTGATCACAATTTTATCTTTACTAACTCCAATGAAAGGCTGATAGGAGCAATTGTTAGTCTGGGATCCAAACTAGCACAATGCATTAATATTTTTCTAATTATGCTTGGACAATAAGCTGTCCTTGCATTGTTGGAAGATGATACTTGCAATAATATTGGAAAATACCTTGATAGTTTGCTTTCTGCTCAATCATTGTGTGTCTATTTTTTAACATAGAACGCAGTAAAGATATTAGGGGTAGATAGGAAAGATGTCTTCAAGAAGAACCTCATGGAAATTGGTATGCATGGTGCGTTAGACTTGAGCAGAACTAAATTGGTTCTAACTGAATGCGACTTCGAACATAAGAAATTAGTGTAAACAGGAAAGACTTACACATGAACGAGCAAAATACTTCTCTTTACATAACGACTGTTATATCCATAGTAGGCATAATAGTGCCAGTCATAACTGCTATGTATATTTTCTGGCGCCAACAAAACAACGTCAGAAGAGATAGGATCAGACGTTCATGTGATACGATTCTTAAAGAATTAGATGGAACAACAGATTCCTTAATAGGAGATATACGATATTTCCTGGGCAAAAAAAGTGCGTTACCTATTAAGAACCAACAGGAAATATTT
>NZ_QURE01000139.1:678-9162 GCF_009898475.1 Nitrososphaera sp. AFS
GACGCCTACGACAGTATTCTTTATTCAGGTTTATTTTCAAATATTTCATCGGATACTCAGCACACACTCTCTAATTTGTACCGAAGTATAAAACAACATAACGAGATAATTACCTATCTAAAGCAATATGAAGATATTTTTTTATTATTTGATATTTCCAAAGGCAAAGAAGGAATCTATTCAGATAAGATATCAAATTACAAATTGCAGTTGAAGTTGACCGTTTTGGAACGTGAGATTCTGAGATATATGCAATTGAGTAAAGAGAGTATCTACACAGAAATGAGGAGGATACAATAATATTAGTCCACTTAAGGCAAAGTAGACTAAAATTTGACTTTAGCGATCTTAATTTCATCTTTGTTATCTCCGTCGGCAACCCAGCCTCTTCTCTTAAGAACATCGCTTATTTGACGGATTGGCTCAGGGCCTAGTGCATTCAGTCCTTTTTTCTTAATTTCAAATATGCTAATACTCTTCGCAGGATCTCCTTTTGTTTCATTGTATAGGATATCAAGGAACCTAGGAAGAAACCTATCTATATCCTGTTTTGATATCACGCCTAGGCTTTCGGGTGGAATCCTTTCACTATCTGAGATACTGTAAATGCCATCATAGGTGATCTTAATCTCGTCCTTATGGTTTCCACCTTGGATTAGATTCTCGCCTTTAAGAATTTGTATGATTTTAGGAGCATACGCATCTTCAGAAATGGCCGATATTCCAGCCTTCTTCCAAATCTCATTTACTTTAATACTTTTCGTAATGTCACCCATTGCTATTCTACATGCTTCCAAAAGAAACTTACGTGCGTTATATCGTATTACAGTTTCTTCCCTATCACTCACAAAGATGGTCGAACTCAGTCATTTATTTGCTTTATCGAGTGATGATAGTTACTAATATCTTTCTAAGCCTAGTCATTCGATTAAACACTAGACTGGAGGACAATAATAGGGTATGGTTAGTGTTTAATGTTTAATGTATTATCAACAATCAAGTTTATCCTAGCATATTACATTATGGTAACACTATTAGTTCTCCTCTCATTGTTGGCTGATGATACTTACAAAAAAACTGATATGTACCATCCTCTGTTGCTTTGAAAGTGATAACACCATGCTGCCCTGGGCCTAGATCCTTATCAATATTATATGGTTCCCCAATTGTAAAGGAATGTCTATCGCCATTTGGTGGTGTTTCAAGATTGTAAAATATTACATTAACAGTGTCTCCCTTGTTAACTGCTATAACAGATGGAGAGAAAGAATCTGGTGGAATTCCTAATTTGGTTTGGTTAAGATCCTCGTGTGAAGAAGTAAATACATAAAATGTCTTGTTTGTTGAAGAACCAAGTATGGCAGTTGACATAGCTCCTATGAGGGATTGATTTGTAGTCATAGGCATCTGTTGTGCTATTACAACATGAGAATCGTTTATGGAAAGGAGATTTAATATTGTAAAAGGCATAGAAAGAAGCAATATCAATGTTCTTAAAGAAGCAATCCCGGACCTCAATATTCTTTAATACTAGATCGTTAGTTTATATAATTATCTATTCGGATAGACATGAAAGGAGGAGGTCCGCTAACCGCCTTGCGATAAGACAATGCCATATATTGGCGTATTTCCAAAATGGTTTTGTACCTTCGTTGGATCAATCCATAAACTGATGGTATGACTGTTCATTATCTTGATGCTTATCGGCACATTTAGATGAGGGCTATCCGTCAGAGTCACCGTGGCTGTGCCATTGAATGTCACTATTGAATAACGATTAGTAGTCGAGCTATTCGCATTTGTTAGCTTAAAATCTGATATAGAATGCTGATGTAATGTAGTACCATTTAGATGCACCATACTTAATAAAGTACTGAAAGTTGCGAAGGCTGGTTGAAGCTTCTGTTCCGCTACCCTTGGCTTAAACAACAGCATCTGGAACTGACCACTAGCTATCCAAGTGGGTTTGCCACTCGCATCATTTTGCAGACTTGAAATAATTCCAATAACGTTAGTGAAGTTTAATTTGTTAATTGCATTGTTTAAAGAATTGGTGCTTGCGAGGGTATTATTGCTAGAAGTATTTACCATACCCATTCTTGTTTTATCACTGGCTTGTGCAATTGCGAAATGGTTATTAGGAAAACCAACAGGTGCAACTAAGACAATTGTTGTAATCAAAGTAACAAATATACCAAATAAGATTATATTTTGACTACTGTACATCAAGTATATAGTGGCATACCATATTGATCCTTATTAAGATTTTATGACCTGGATTCAAACCCTTACTCCACAATCACCATTAAGGTTCCTAGTTCAATACCAGCATCCTTAGCAATTTCAGAATTAGGTCTCACTCCAGTACCAAGAACTATGAAATCACTCTCAATTTCACGCTTAGTATCAGTCTTTATTCCTGTAACTTGTCTATCTTTGCCAACTATTTCTTCTACACGTTCACCTAGTATAGTTTTCACACCATTGGCTTCTAGTTCTCTTTGAACAATCTTGGCCATTGTTTTATCAAGCAATGTGGGAAGAATATGATCCGCCATTTCAACCACTGTTACATCCATACTTCCATTTCTTCCTGCTAGTCCTCTTCTTCTTTTCTTAAATGCCTCAACCATTTCAAGTCCTACAAGACCTGCACCAGCAATGATACATGATTGAGCTTTTTCTATTATATCAGAATCATTAATTTTCATCCCATCATTATAATTCCTTAGAAGAAATATGCCTCTCTGATTAGCACCTTTGATATTGGGTATGGATGCCCTTGCACCGGTTGCTATTATTAAAGAATCATAATCAAATACTGTCTCTTCAAGGCTCTGTAAATTTGTTGTATACACTTTTTTTCTAGATCTATCTATTTTGAATGCACGGGTGTTTGTAATTACATCTATATCGTATTTATGTTTGAAAATCTGTTCGTTCCTTTCTATTAGTTTTTCAAAATTACTTATCAGGCCCTCTATAACATAAGGTATACCACACGCACCATAAGAAACAACATTCTCTTCTTGTATTATCTTTATATCTGAATCAGGATCAATTCTTCTAGCCTTCGATGCTGCACTAGTTCCAGCTGCAACACCTCCAATAACTAGTATTCTTTTGCTTTTATTATCTGACAATTCTCTACTCTAACCTTCAACTAAGAAGCTCCATATCAAATATTTTACTTATTTATCGACAGTATAGTAACTCATTAGCCAACGGTTACGATGCCCTGAAGGTTGAATGGAATTGAATGTCAAAAGGCAATGTCAATGTTATAACTATGGTGTGCTTGGCGAATTGAGCATTGAAAGATCATATTGATTAGCATGGTCACCTGGTTGTTCAAATCTGACTGGCTCTCCATTAATGGAATCTAATATATACAGACCAAGTTCGGTTAGCTTTACCTTGCAATTCAGGAAATTAAAGAAGTAGGAATCGCCGTTTAGTAGAATATTGGCCTCTTGCTCCTGAACAATATTGGTGGTATGTAATATGTCCTTATCAATGGCAATAACTCCTTCTGACAGAGCATAGTTGATCTCTCTTCGTTCTAGGTACTCAAGTAGTTCAAGAATTGAAAGGCTTGCCAAGTCTAAAATACTCACAATTCTGACAATCACTGGATTTCTAATAAGTTTAGTCAGGTGGACTTGATCAATCGGCACATATCGATCGCTCATGGGAAAGTATATGCAGCTGAATAAGATAACAAGAACGTGTACGCTGCCTTGCAATGAAATACGTTCAGTGTTGGAGTGATTTCTGAGAAGAACAATGATAGCAACTTGCTTATGAAAATATTGTTGTTAACAACAATTTATGACATAAAGCAAACAAACAAGTGTAGAGTATATGTACTCCAATTATGGCTAACATAATCAACAATACTGATCTGGATAAGGTAGCCCAAACTGTTGCAAATGGCAAGAAAGATAAACAGACTCTAAGAAAACCAATAAAGTTAAAAGGAGATTGGAATCTAGACCCCAGCTTAGGATATCAATTCAGAACAGAACTATCATATGAAAAGGGAAAACAAATAATTGAAATAGATTCACCTTCGTTTCTAGGTGGAAATGGTAATCGATTAGGTCCAATGGCATATTGCATAGCGGGTATCACATCATGTTTTATAGCTACTTTTACAAGCATTGCAGCGGCACAAGGAATTAGGCTGACAAAGCTTAGTGTGAATACAGAATGATTAATTTTGCAAAGACTTTTGAAATAGCAGATGAGCCAATAACTGAAAGTATTAACTTCCAGATAAGTGTAGAAAGTGATAAAGCGGATAAGCAAAAGCTTCAGGAATTGGTCAAAATAGTAGCAGAAGAAGAGCGATGTCCAGCTGTCTATAGTATGTCTCATGAAATAAAGGTGAATGCTCAGAGTAAAAACTAGCTTCTTGGTTTATGATATGATAGGAATTACTATATCGGAGTACTGATAAGCACAGGGGATTAACTTTGGTGCTATCAATTGTTCTCATAGGGGCCCAGCGAAGCATCCTTTTGTTGAGTGCACTACATAAAAACTACTTAATATTGGGCCGGAATACTATGTAATGCACTGCATTCGTAGTGCTTAATTATATTCATTCCATTTCAGTCAATCTATGAATAAATTGGCTACGGGTATACTGGTATCTCGCCAAAAACAACAAGGAGGCGGCGGCTCTTCATCCTCGTCGTCATGCTCATCTTTACATCTAGAAGGTTGTCCATGCATTGGTTGTCCATTTAATTATAATGGCGAATGCACAGACTTGGATTATTCTATCCATTGTCCACATATTAGGGCCTGGGTTTTACGTTCGGATGATATAGAGGAACACAAAGTACAGATCATACGTGAGCAGTCTGCAACAGCAAAAGTACGCCATAGAAAAACTTATTCCAATAGGTCCATACCTACTCCTCATGTTTATACAAAGAGTAGGAATCAGAAAAAGAGACAAGTAAGAGCCTAGCCTAACTAAATTTCAATTTCTCAAACCACCTTCGATTTGAAACCTGAATGGAAGGGGCTGCCGTTGCAATTATACTTAAGGCTACTAGTCTTCCCTCACTAAGTCTGAATCTTCTAATAACAATTATGAGTTGGTAAATTCTCAAGCATACACTAATGACTAACTACGGTATTCATCATAGTATGTAGCACAACAAATGAGTGTTCCTTGCAATGCAGTGCAGTCCAATTCGATATATAAGCTGCTTTATTCTGATAATATATGGTGAGTAGGATTGGGTTTTCAGGAACAGAGAGAAAACATGTCTCTCCTGAGACAGAAAAGTTGACCGTGAAACCAACCACATCCGCCGAGTTGTTAAGATCCTTGATAAACTCGGTTACTTCTGATTACGAAGACAGACTTTTATTGCAAGATAGCATAGACGGGATACGAAGAGATGCAGAAGCATTTATTTCATATTTATACTGCATGACTTCTTCAGTTAAGAGAAATGAATTACTTTCTGTCTACAGGCAAATACTAAAGGACATGATAGGCAAAGTTGACACATTACTTAAGAAGAAATGAGCCTATTGAGCGGCAAACTGAAGAACTTCTACTCAGATAAATGTGGGTAAACCATATCCAGGATTAGATATAGTGCACTCAACATGATAAAAGTACTCATATCGTGAAGGTTTATCTTCAAGAAGCACTGCCGAGAAAATAAGTAAATGATCCACAATTCCTGTTATACTACTTTTAAGGAAGTGTTACCAAAATAGTATGACGACAGAAACTAAATCTACTGAGAATTCATCTGAAGTTCAGATAAAAAAGATACTTGTTCCAATTGACGGTTCAGAATACTCATTAAAAGCAGCAAAATATGCAATAAAAATTGCAAAAGACGAAAATGCGCAGCTCCTTTGTATTCATATAATTACTCCCCGCATACCTTATGGCTATTCCTCCTCAATACCTACAACGGACAAATCCCACACTGAAATTAAAGATAAAGTTCAGAATTTGTTTGATATAGTAAGACAAATAGCAAAGAATGCGGGTCTGTCAGATATGAAGACAGACGTTTTTGTCGATGTCAAATCTGTTAGCGAATCAATCTTAAATTATTCTGCTAATGAGGATATAGACCTAATAGTGATTGGAACTAAGGGAAGAACTGGACTGAAAAGGTTTTTGATTGGAAGTGTCGCAAATGCTGTAATACAACATGTTCATTGCCCTATACTTTTAGTTAGATAACAACTGATGTAAATTATAACTGCGAGATTGTCATGAGCCTTATCAGCATACCTATGCAAAACTGTTTATAGATGATGATTTTTAGTTAGGTCAAGTTAATAAGTAAGTTAAGTTGGAATAGATTCAATGAACGAATATGAATGCAGGACATTATTCTCGGCCAATAAATTATAGTAAGGTAGTTTAGTTAATCACATTATAAACGATATGATATTAAATATAGCCTTGCAAGTACTGCAAATGAATTAGTAGATTTCGACTTTAGATATATTGGATTTAGTGGTTGTAAACCCTTAGACAGGCCAAACAACCAATCAAATTTTTATTTCTTTCATTTTTTGCCGTACGGTGCAATGCATCGTACTCGGACTCTTTATCTTGTTTGGTAAAGAATTCTTTCGTACTGTCATAGTCATAGGAGGTGACAAAAAATATGAAAGAGATGGAATGTTCACGTTGTAAGGAAGATGTAGGTGCACTTACTCTGAAAGGCTATGTTTACCTTTGTTACAAATGCCTGGCGGAGGGTGTCAAGCGAGTGAGTCAGTAAGTATGTCATAGCCACTGGGAGTGACAAAGCATGAAAGATGGTGTAATTGGTCTGTTGAAATTCGTGGACAGCCTGCTATTGACCCTGTTTGATATCAGCCTCATTGGCTTTGGTGGCACACTGTCAGTTCTGTTTATTGCTGGTTCTCGATTGTTTGATGTACAAGGTTTGGCCACGTCGAGAACTGGTAGGCATCGACCTAGAAGAATAGTAAATAATAACACCTTTTTTGTGTATGTATCTTTATTTGTTGTATCTCTGAAGTGACAATCAGTCAGGTCCTGATTAGAAGAGATTCAATAGAAGGCAATTGCAGAAATTGCAAGGAAACATGGATGGATGGAATCATTGCAACAACAATAGAAGACTGTAAATAATATCGACATAGCAGGTAGTTTATGTTGAGGCCGAGAGATCAAATTGATTTATGTTTATTAGAAGTTTCTAAATCAATAATTTGGCCGCGCCATTATGTAATGATTAGAGAATCCTTATTGACGAAACCGGATGTATTTCTGTAATTCCTCCTGGTAACTCTGGCGGCTCTATTAGATATCTGCCAGTAACCATTACATGCTGACTTTGGAAGCAGAGGTTTAAAGTTAGGGCCATCATAACCATTACATGCTCCCACATTAAATGACTTAGTACTAGTGACTGGTCCTTGGCATGGAACCTCTATATGCAACGCAGTACCACTATGAAACTTTGCAAAGAATGCTGTAGTATATTGACCCGGTCCTAACATGTTCTTGTATTGTGAGTCTAGAACTATATTGAAGTTAGCATCTCCATCAGGGTTAAAGTAATCTGTGTATATGATCGTCCCTGATACTGTAATGCATGGATTAAGTATGATAAATCTAGCTTCTTTTGCCGGCAAGATAAAGTCGTTCAAATGTGTATTGCATTGACTTGGATCCGTAATGGCATTATCATTAGTAGCAGCTGCTATTAGGTTTTGAGAGATTGTTTGAAAGTCACTACTGAATCTGTGAATATGTCCTAATGAATGTGGCTTTGTTCTACCTGTTGCTGATGGAATAGACGTACTTGATCTAGTTGTTTTTATTCTCTTTGATAATGTCGTACTTGTTATATGTGACGAAGATGATGATAAGGAAGAGGAAGATGATTTTTTGGCTTTTATCAAAGTGAAAGCGGAATAATCATTACTAGACAGAATAAATAGTAATAATGAAGACGTTAATAACAAAGCTATTGTCAAAACTTTAACTGGATATGTCATTGAGATCATGGAAGAATCTTTATTCCGTATACAGGATGGAGCTCTGTTATTCCTCCAGGCATCTCAGGCATCTCAATTAGATATCTTCCAGTAACCATTACGTGTTGTCCTATTTTAGGCAAAACGGGTTTAAAGTTGGGTCCATTATATTCACTGCATGCGCCAACATTTTCCTTACTTGTGCTTGTAACTGGACCTTGGCAAACAGTTTCCATGTGCAATGTTGGACCTCCAGGATATTTACTTGCAAAAACCTTAGAATAGCTTCCAGGCCCTAGCATATTCTTGTAAGGAGGATCTAATACTATGTTGAAATTAGCATCACCATCATTGTTAAAGTAGTGTGTCCATACTACTCTGCCAGTTACTGTGACACATTGTTTTATTACTGTAAATCTAGCTTCTTTTAGTGGAAGAATAAATTTGCTGAGTTGTGGTAAACAAGGGGTCCCGAGT
>NZ_QURE01000140.1 GCF_009898475.1 Nitrososphaera sp. AFS
AAGTGCAATAAATGAACCAATGATTTCAAATCTATCAGGCTTCTTTTTATCTACCAATGTGCCTTACTATGAACCTACTAAGGGTGTTGGAGATATGTTAGATAAGATTCTACGTGGATGTGTATATCATGTCAGCAAGACATGTACGGTACGAGTAAAGAATAGAAGGGGACAGTTAAGCCTATCATAGTTGTCACTGTAACTGCCAGGGCAATCAACAGCACATCATCAAATTGATGAGTCTACGAACTTCTGTTAGAAAGTGTAGTTATACCTCGATCTTATATATACTTAAAATTTCTAAAATCAAATACTATTTTGGGCATTATTTACATAGCAACAGAGACTCTGTACTTAGAAAATGGCAAAGGCGGCTTTAGAGAGTGCTTAGCCAGACTATGATTAGCAGGAAATCTATCCTATGTGCACGAGGATAATATGTATCCCTGTATTCATATCTGGATATATAGAAATACTAGTGGTACCTTATATGTGACATAAATCATTGAAACTGATGTTGACAGTAGGAAATGGAATAGTTTTCAGAGGCGCAACAGCTGCACCTATGAAATTAGCTGACCACTGTGTCCATGTATCCCTATATTCCTATATTCATATGTTCAATATAAGAAGCGGGGACTGGAACATAGAGATGGATGTACCGTTGCAAATATAATTATCTTTTTCCCAGGCTAAGTTCATAGCTATGTTAAAGTGATGCAGTGTTAGCAAAGAAGAAGAATTGTGATTGAAGATGAATAGAATAATAAAGATTTAGGTAATAGAGTCTTATATCCTATAGATAGTGGAAAAAGACAAAGACAAAGAAGAGCGGATAGACGAAACTAGTGAATCTATTATACACCGTATGATAGATTTTGATGCTGATCATGATAATCGGAATGATGAATCTCGAAAAAGAAATGAACTTGTTGATTTGGAATCCTTACTTACACAACGGCAAGACAGACTCCTTCAGGCTTTAGAGGAGCGATATCAATACAGTACCTCAATAAAACGAGGCCAGAACTACCTTCAAAACTATGTAAGTTCAAAGAGATCCCTGGTTATTATGTACGCTGACCTAGTTGGTTCTACCAAAATGAGCATGACTTTGCCAGTAGATAAATTGGTTACATTAATTAGAGCATTTGTACACGAAACTTCCTCAGTTATAGAAACCCATGACGGATATGTTCTGAAATATGTAGGTGATGCTGTAATTGCCTTCTTTCCTGTAGGCTTTAACAAATACCTTACATATGACAAAGTAGTCAGGTGTGCAAAATCAATTATTAACGTGCTCACAAATGGAATCGACCCAATACTACGGAACTATGAATGCCCTGAGCTATTTGTGAAAGTCGGCGCAGAGGAAGGACAAAATGTGGTTGTCCAATACGCATATGACAGAAGCTCTCAAATAGATTTGCTTGGATATACTATGAATGTATCAGCAAAGATAACCTCCTTGACAAGCGCAAATAAAGTTTCTATAGGCGAAAATGTCTATAATTTGTTGCATCCTGTAATGCAGGCAGATTTTCATGAATTGGAATATAGTAAGGAGGAATGGAAATACATAAACCCTAATACTGGTAAGCTGTACAAAGTCTACACGACCAAATAAGGGAATTATTATTACTGCCTAACTGAAATTTACCAAGGTCCAACGTATTTTCATCTTTCTAACATAATCACATACTCCTTGTATATTTTAACGCGAAACAGATAGACATAATATTTTCTCACAAGATGAAGATGTAAAAAAGATTCTTTACTAGTAAACCCAGGTAGGCGGCTTTTCCCTCTACGAAATAGTTGTGATATGGGTCGGTCGTCATCATTATTATTTATGCTAATAGCTCGTTGTAACACACGCTCAGATTGTTCAGATCCATCCATCATATCCCACCAATGTTTTTTGTTAAACAAATTCTTCATCCCATCAAACATAGAATGGTAACTAAAAACATATACATGTTACTTCGTGCTGCGCTGGATAATTGCATGTTATGTAGAAAGCATGCAGGATTATCCAAAACATATTATCAAGCAATATACCGATACAGTCTGCGAGGGTCATTATGCCTATATTTGATAATCAATAATATTTGTTCAATAGGGCTTATGAGTAATCCTTAGCAGTAACCTCCTTCTATGGTTAATAGAACAAACGAAAATGCAGGAGCAAATAACCGCAATTCTGTCTGATTATGACGGAACACTATGTCCTACGAATTTGTTAAGAAGTAAGGATGCCGCGATACCAGTTGGATTGGAAGATATCCTATGGGAAGTTTCCAAAAGGATACCTTTTTGCATTATATCGAGTAAGGATTATCATTTTCTTCGTCCAAGAACAAAATTTGCCAAAATCCTTTCATGTATTCTAGGTATTGAAACCCTTACCCTTACATCTCCAAATGAACGTGTAATGACGTGTGAAAATAACAAATCTAATATCCTGGAGGCTGGATGCAGTAGCAATGGTTTTAATTGTATTGAAGATAAGCACCTCATGCTGGATAATAGCAAAGCATTACGGGCTAAATCGGGTTTATTAACCAATTTGGCAGACAGCGTAAGACTAAGATATGAAGATGTAATAGTTGAGCGAAAATTTACCAGCGACAAACGGATTTTAGCTGGGGTCACCTTTGACTATAGACACACAGAAGACTGGAGTTCATATAAGAATAGCTTGGAACCATTTCTAAAACAAATGATCCGGGACACTAGATCATTCTCGCCATCAACAAGCCCGGTACAACTAATCTACCTTCAGACTTATGCTCGTCATCCTTTTTTAGATGTATATATAACCAAGTGTGATAAAGGAATGGCATTTGATTACGTAACTTCCAAGATTTCCACTATGGCAAAGAAAGAAAACAGAAAAGGACAACAAAAGGTGATGTACCTGGGAGACTCTGAGAACGATAATCCGGCATTTATGAAAGCTGATATTTCTGTGGGCATAAGATCTGATGATAGAGTGAACCCAAAGTTATACTGCGAAAGGGTTATAAAATTTGATCAGTTATCAATATTTCTCAAAAAATTGATAGAAATTTTTTCAGATGATATTCTTCCAACTAATTGAAAAAAGTCATGACGATTGGAATCGCTTGTGTTACCTCAGGTTTTAATATAGAGGTCTGGTACTTGTGTCATCTGGAAGAGAGTGATATGTATTAACTGCTCTATATGTTAATTCATTTATACTATTATTTGTCATGGGAATTATGCTTCGTTCTCTATACGAAAAACCCATATTCTATTATTCAGGCTTTTCAAATAGCATTTTTTCTTCTCTATTGATTATCAAGCCAGTTTTCGGCATTTGTCATATTCTTTTTATAGATTGTAATTGACCAGTGTTGATTACATTTGCTACCGTGATTATCCAATCCTCTATGCACAATTAATCTAAAAAGTTCTAGTAACGATGGAAGACAGTTTTGCATTTCATCATATACCCCAACTAATTCATGCATATCTTTCAATTTCAAGAAATGTCGATATATTTCTTGAACTTCATCAGGTTGGAGACTTAATGCTAAATCTACATCTATGAGATTCTTTCCTTCTAAGAACTTGATGGCCTGAGTAATCTTAGACTTTGACTTTACCGCCTTTGGCCCGATTCAATCTTGTCCATTTATTTGGGCCCAAAACTCTATATCATACAGATAATAATGGCTGTCACCAACGATTTAGATCTACTCATAAATTTAATGATTGCATTGAAAGCTTCAGAAACAAAAAGGCAGTGGCCAGAGACTGAAAACAGTTTTTGATTATTTCAGTTTGGATGGGCGGTTGGAAGAGCAATCTAAACAATTTGTGATCATAGCTAGAAAGAATCCAAAATGGGTCTTTGATAGCATGATGAAATTTTTGTCCCGCCAGCTTGAAAAGAGTGTCAAATCATGAGATCTCAAAAAATACTGTGCCAAATTTACCAAAGCAGTATTTTGTGATATGAATGATCTGGTATTGAACTGGAAGAAAATCACACGTGTTTTATCCAAACGATCGGGTGCTGCTAATGATAGAGCTCCAAGTCTAGAAGAAGTACTCCAACTGATAGAATATCCAGACAGACGAATAAAAGCGATTGTGTGTACCATTGGTTTCGTCCGGGATCAGAATTGGTGCTTGGGACTACTTAATATGGAAAGATGTAGTTCCGATTAAAAACAATGGCAACAATGAAGTAGTAGCTGCCAAGCTTGTAGTATAGCCGGAGAAGATGAGCAATATAGTGGATTTATTACAGCAGAAGCATACAAGTATCTAAAAGAATGGATGGACTTTCGTGCAAGCTATGGTGAAAAGATTAGTGGGGAGTCTTGGCGTATGCGCGATTTGTGGCAGACGACAAATATCTATTATGGTGCTAAATTGGGTTTTGCTACATGCCCCAAGAAACTCATAAGCAGTGGTATCAAGAGAATCATTAGTAATTGCAATTTGCGCCAATGATAACCGGCAAAAATACTATAAATTGGCTTACGCAAGTTGGTAAGAGATTCGGATTGCCCGGTGATGCTCGGTACCTCAATTCAATCCAACACTGAAATGACAAATTGGTGTTAATTGGCACTGATATTCATTTGCGTCGGACAAATACAGCTAGTAACAACGCAGATGTAAATATCCATAACCATAGTCGCATCTGTAGACAATAGCGGTAACGTATTACAATCTATTACTCAGTCGAACTCCATAAGTGGAACGAACAACGCATCAACACCAGTTTTAACTCTAGGTAGCCCAGAGATCGTAATAACTAGTACTGCAAGTGCAGATCACAACGATCAGTCACCAATAACGCTAACGTAAGCATCGGAAACGACTAACTCATTTTTTAAAACTAAATCTGTTAGATGTCGATCAGTACTAATTTACATTAAATTGGTCACACATTAATGGTACAAAATATAATGAAGTTATGCGACAGCGTATCATAGCCAACAAATCCTGAACTCACATACTAAAGTAAATCAATTACACGATGTTACCGACTAAAGTGCTATGCTATATATTGTCTGTAATGTATATTAGAGCTTCGAATGTCTAGTTGTAAGCACGTAGTACTGCGTACATGGTTGATATCCAAATCTTTGACCATACTAAAATGTGTTGAGTGTAATGAAGAAGTTGGCCGATGGATTGACAAAATAAGACCCCAGAAACAAAGATATTCAGAGTCAATTTTGGAATCTATGAAATAAATGACATAACATGCTGCTTGAAATAGCTTCCAGTAACTAGTGAGCCCCCGCACATATAAACACACGATTTTGGCAGAATCTGCTTCTAAACTTATCCTAAACGTATCCCAAAATTATCTAGTATAGATAATAATACAACATGCCAGATGTACTAATCCAAGGTAATCCTCTGCTTTCTTTTCATACTGATTAACAGTTTTCTGAATCTGTTATGCCATGAATTAGTTCTCTCTACTGCCCATCTTCTTGATCAATGCCGCTTGCTTTTCTTCTTCTTTTCTCCTTTATGATAGATATGTGGCATATATCCTCTGTTGATAATCTCATGTTGTATCTCCGGAAAGTCATCGTCTATGACATGTGGAACCAGAACCATCCATACTCATTTGGCAGCATCTTCCACTGACAACCAGTTCTTAAGACATATAAAATATCATCCAGTACTTAAATGGTACCACAGAACGTCTAATAGTTTTGTCTGGTTTTTCTGGAGGAAGTATTACCTTGATCTTGATCTCATCCCACAAGTCATCTGGAATCTTCCTAGAAGTTATAAGCTTCCTCAGAGTATCGTAATCTCAATCTCAAGAATTGGTAAATGATAAATTATGTGTTGTCCAATAAGGTCCTAAAACCATAAGAGTAGGCACAATCTGAGAATATGAACCATCCGTGTTCAGGATAATCATAAACATGTAAAAGGCAAGGTCTCGATTGATATCCTATGTCATATCCTAAAGACATACTTTCTAGAATGTATTCAAGGGATAACCAGCCCGAACTGCTATATCCGAAAAGCGAAGAAGCTTCTGCAATCGAAGAAA
>NZ_QURE01000141.1:0-3038 GCF_009898475.1 Nitrososphaera sp. AFS
TCAGCTGACATACACGGTAACAATCACAGATAATCGTAAAGTAAAGAATTAGTATTCTCCCCCACTCTATTTTTAGTTGTTTTATCAGAATAGATTTTCAAGCTTCTAAAAATTCATTCGGTTTAGAAGACCAGCATTATCTATCCAGAAAAATGTGCAAATTAATAGATAAAAATAATAAGTTAATGAGAACAGAATTAGCAGTTGGAAGCGTATAAGTATCACCCTATCTATATGCTATAGTGATTAGTTCATACTTTTCAGTGTTTCAAATTGGCTACGTATAACATACCAGACAACATTATAATGGGGTCTCCTGTATTAAGAATTAAGAATATTGGGAAAGTGACAGCGTTTTATGAAAGACTTGGCCTACAAATAAGTAAAAAGTATCAAAACGAAAATGGCGACGTACTGTTTGAACTTGGTTTTAGACACGGAACTGATCATACCGACACAATGCAACCACTTGTGATACTGCTCCAAGATCCAAATGCAAGTTATGCATCAGGACATTCAGCAGGACTCTTTCATTTTGCAATACTTGTCCCAGATAGAAAGAGTCTTGCTTCAACCTATTTGGCATTTAGAGATTCAGGTGTAGAATATGATGGATTTGCTGACCATCTAGTCAGTGAGTCATTGTACCTTAGAGACCCTGAAAATAATGGAATAGAAGTTTATCACGATAGACCTAATAAAGAATGGCCACGAGATTCTCAAGGCCATATTATGATGGATACCTTGCCATTGAATTTGGATGCTCTTGTATCAGAGGAGCTGACCAAAGAGGAATTAGACAACCCAAAAGTATTTCCAAATGGTGCAAAAATTGGACATATTCATCTCAGAGTCACAAATCTTAAACGGTCAGTCAAGTTTTATCATGAAAAACTAGGACTTGATATAACCGTTGACTGGAGTTCGATGGGTGCTGCCTTTCTTTCTGCAGGAGGATACCATCATCACATTGCGCTAAATACTTGGAATACTTTGAATGGGAATGCTCATACCAATGTTGAGGCCGGACTAGAATATTTTACAATAAAAACGCATAATAGATCTTATCTTAACACAATTAGGTCAATTATTTATGATTCAATTACTCCCAAGCAGCAAAAGAAACAGTCAAGAAGAGAGGAGGAAGAGGTTAATAACATGAATCAAATTCTGATTAAGGATCCAGATGGAATACAAATTCTAATCAAGTCAGAATAACTATTTTCTCTTGAAAATACAAATATTGTAGGGGTTTGTCATTCTTGTAGCATTTTTTGGGCGACCTCTTCATATCCTACTTTTAAAAATATGTTACCAATAACGGTATTACTATATACTAACATTAGAATTTCTTGTTTGGAATTTACAAGGTAAAGTACAACTTTTGTATCTGAAGAGAATCTCTTAATGTTTCTGTAAAAGGTGGCTTCATATCTTCTTCAATTTCCTTTATCTTTTCTTCGGCTGGAATTGCATTCTTCCAAAGGGTTTCAAATTGGAATTGTTGTGCTTCTACAAGGGCTTTAGCATTAGTTATATCGCATGTGATAATCGTTGAGCCTGCTCCTCATGTGAAACCGAATGAAGCAAACACACTTTCCTATCCACTATTCCGAAATTACTCTTCAGACCATTTAGGTATCTTATCTAGAAAAGTTTGATTGCTTTTTTTACCATCAGTAACTTCGACGATTCTCCTTTCTTGATCTTTGTCGATTATTACCTTTCCACGCATGGCACATTTAATTTGATTCTTATTCTCAGTCATCCTTCTAAGTTCTATGCATTACCCGTTCGTCCTACTTTTCTTATTACTATTCTTTACATCTTTACTTCCCTAATCACTTGTTCCAAGTATTGTTTCATACCCTCTTCTGTCAAAGAAAATTGAATTCCAGTTTCTTATGCCTTTTATTTTAATTGGCTTTTGTGAGAGCTATTGCTCTTCATGATAGAACCTACCATAACAATCCGCAACAGATTCTACAAGGGGTGACAAATGCAGATACTTAATCCTTTTTGGTGTACTGCCAAAGGCCAAGCTAAGCGTCAGATTCATCTTCGGCTATGATTCTCTTGGTTCTTCAGCTTCCCTTTTACAGTAGACTGGCACACCTTCTTGTATTGTAGGAAATGTGCATACTAGTGCCGGCCACCGTTAACCGTTATCATTATTATCATTGTTGTCGCTATCGTCTGTGTCAGGAGGCACAGGTACATTGGTCATCCTTTGGCATGAGAAGTAATCTTTCCCTTGGCCTGATATGCAACCAGACAAGAACCCTTCATAATAAGCCCTACCATTAGTGCTACATCCATTGTAAGTGGTTTGATTGAAAGGATGAGCTCTTCCATCACCAAAACCTGCATTATAACAAGCTTGATTCCTTTGCTTACTGGTACCGCTACCACCAATGATCCCGAATGCGATCATGTTACTTATCGACCCAGAAACAATAATTGTACTGAGAGCTAATATCGTTATAAAGTATATCTGTCGCAAATTTATTCTAGACACACTCCAGTTCGGCCATTTGTCATAGAACGATATTTAGAGCATATTAACTACTTAAACTTTTAAATAAGTCATTTATTAGTTATTCTAAAGTAAAAGAATATGTATAATAATATCTAGATCATGTTCTAGAAGAACACTTGCTATACATAAATACATACATCTCAAAGCGTAATCCTGCAATGAGTTTAGTCTATTGAATTGATTTCTAAATTCCACTGGCTGATGGTATTTGGCGTACGTTGCCGTGAGTAGAATTCGTGCAAGAAGGAGAAGAATCAGTTACTTAGTACTTCATCGTATCTTTAACACTCTTTTCATTTTCAATGTCAATCCTATTCTAGTTGCTCCTTCATGTAGCTGAAATAAAAGAAGAATTACTATTTTGCCTTATGCTACAAGTCATGTTTTTCCTTATGTGGGTTATTTTATTCTAATCAAATCTACCACCAAATCCAGCACCAAACCCTTGATGATTGTTTTCTTGGTGGTTACTGAATTTACTTTCAGAACTGTGATGATT
>NZ_QURE01000141.1:3048-8405 GCF_009898475.1 Nitrososphaera sp. AFS
TTTTCTTGGTTGTTAGTGTGATGATTATTTTCTTGGTGATTGCTCTTGTTATTGCTGTTGTTAGAACCGTTAGTACCACTAGTACTATTGCTAATTTCGATGGTATTGCTATTAGTACCAGAAACTGCTGCTAGGGCTACAGTCATATTTGCACCAGATACTTTATACGTATGACAATTTTCTTGAGAGAGAGCACCGGAATTCACACACACTTGGACGGAATTTCCCTGATTAGGAGGAATATTGAATGTCCATGACGGGTTACCTGCAGTGGGTATGTTCGCTTGATCTGTGTACCCATCCTCTGTAGTTATAGAAATGCCTACAGTAGAAGTTCCGAATGGATGAGAGGGAACATAGACAGTAAGTAAATATCCTGGTTGGACTACATTATTATTTGCACTTATAATACCATTAGAATCAGCTGCAAATGCAAATTGTATATATAGAGTAGTCTGCACTCCTGCACTCATAAGTAATACCAAGATCGTCCCCACTGTCAATGCTTTCATTTTCCATAATAAGATGAAGAACACTAATTATAGTAGTTGCGAAAGATATCTGTACCTATTGATATCTAGACTTTCTTTAAGAAATCGATTTTGAAGTACGATCAAGGAATTTCATTTTAGTAGTGTATTATCTATATTTTGTATTTAGATTTACATCCATATATTCATCGTGAACGTTCAATACATTAGCTCGATTAATTATCCAACCTTATAAAATTGATGATTAATTGTATTGTAGAACAATATACTAAGATCTAAGCTCTATAATCATCCATATACATTTTTTTTTACATTATTTGGACTTTGATTTAGCATTTTGTTTTGAAATCTTTACATAGGGACAATAGTTACTTATTGATGATATTTGACGTATATTTCTATGAGTAGAATTCATGCAAGGCGAGGAATCGGTTATTTAGTACTTTACGTCACCATACCTTTATTACTACTCTCATTTTCCATATTAGTCCATAGAGCAGGAGCTGTAGCGTTAGAAGATCCCAAAAATTGTTCTGCTATTGAATGTTATCAAATAGGATACGAAAAAGGATATACACTTGGACTACGCGACGGACATATAGATGTGTATGATCCCGATTTGGATTTATGTGATGGACATTCACAGAATTATTGTAATGGATATACGCAAGGGTACCACGATGGATTTAACAACATATGCAATACCACTAAGCTTGGTTGTGATAATCCTTCAGGGTAATTTGTTGGATTAAACCTAATATAATGATGAGTAAGTGTTCAGTACTCCAAACGCACAGGCCTAAATAGTTATAAATATATCCACTACAGATACATCACAGCTCGGTTTTAACGTCACACTTCACCAGTTTCTTGATCGTAAATACAGACTACCTATTACAACGAGGCAAACAAGATACTATAAAAGAATAGTATATTTAGTGGTACTAAATCAATTTATTTGCAAATATGCCAATATAAATGAGAGGAAATGACTATGACAGACAAGATAGATTCCAAATGTGTCCTTTTTACAATTTTATTCTTATTGATTTGTTCATTATTCAATAGCCTTTTACCCACTCATGTTTTGTCTCTAGTCAGTGGCAAAAAACATTCAAGTTCATAAGTAATATCTTCACGATAATGGGTTTGATGTTATACCGATGTCTGACTTGAGATATAATCAAGCCACAAATCTTATGTATATTAGATAGTTTCAACATTCGCTAAGGTAAACTCAATAACTTTACTGAAAATCATCATTGCAAATATGTTGTATACCTTGTCCCAGTACGTAGCGTAGATTACTATTACAATGAATACTGTCTATAATGGACACATTCATGCATTGGAATTTTAACGCCTGATATCTATCTGAAATTTGTCTATATATAATTCAGCTTGATAATTCATATATGAAAATTTACGATATTATAATCAGCTAAAGTTTCAAATAATCTCAGTTCTTATCTCATAGACAAGATCAAGGCACAATTAAATTGTCCATATCTTTGACTGGTACACATAAACTGCTGCCACTCATAGCTAGTCTTGTAGCCATTTTGTTGTTGTCTTCTTTGCTATCGAATAAATATTATCATTATCATTATGTTACTCCTGCTATTATAGCTATATCTACAGCATTTGCTAAACCTCATACTGTCGCACCTCCTACATTGGCAGGACCAATAATACTCAATGACCCTCATCTTAAGATTGAGACAGTATTCAAAGGTCTTGATGCTCCAACAAGTATGGCATTTGTGGGTCCTGATGATATTTTAGTGTTAGAGAAAGATGAAGGAATAGTCCAAAGAATTATTGATGGCAAAATGGTTTCTGAACCGCTTTTAGAGGTACCCGTTGCAACCAAAGTAGATAGAGGTATGTTGGGAATTGCTATTTCAAAACATGAAGACGGACCTACCTACATCTTTTTGTATTATACTGAGTCAGGAGGAAAAACAGGTGATGACAGGGCTGGGATTCAACCGGTGGGCAACAGAGTCTACAGATATGAATTAGACTACGATCATGACAAGCTAATAAATCCCAAGTTGCTAGTAACCCTACCTGCGATTCCTAGAAAACCCTTATCTCCTGAAACAAATGATAACGGTGGTACAATACGAGTGGGTCCTGACAATGATGTTTATTTTGTAATAGGACAAGTTGGATCACATCAAGGACAAGCTCAGAATGTAAATAGAGGGCCAGGACTAGATGGCACTGGTGGAATACTTAGAGTGACTCAGGATGGTCAACCTGTACCAAACCCGCCTTTAGGCAACAACACATATCCATCCAACCTATATTATGCATATGGCATACGTAATAGTTTCGGTCTTGATTTTGATCCTATAACTGGTAACTTGTGGGATACAGAAAACGGACCAGATTTCGGAGATGAAATAAATTTAGTTATTCCAGGATTCAATAGTGGATGGGAACAAGTACAGGGGATATGGACAAGGGAACACCTAGATGCTATGGGTCCAGTAGCACCACTTCAATCTAATAGTTTAGTAAATTTTGGAGGAAGAGGAATTTATCATGTTCCTCAATTCACATGGAATAAGACCATAGGTCCTACTGCGATCAAATTCTTCAACTCAGACAAATTAGGAGAACAGTATGAGAACGATATTTTCGTATCCGATATAGATAATGGCAATATTTATCACTTCAAATTAAACCAACAAAGAGATGGATTACTCTTAGGCGGATCACTAGGAAACAATGTAGCATATACCACTAAAGATAGTCAACAAGCAGAATTTGCAACTGGTTTTGGTGGCATTACTGACTTACAAGTAGGACCAGGAGATGGATATTTGTATGTTCTTTCCTATACTGGAGGAACCATTTACCGAATAGTTCCTTCCACTTCAGAAGACTCCGATTCTAAGTGAAATAAGTAATGCTTTATCTAGCAACTGGAGAATGGATAGATGATCCTACTGTGTCTGCAGAAGATTTCACGAAACTTTGGGAACAGATGGTTCGCCCAAGTCTTGAAACTCTTTCAAAAATGGTAGACGACAAAAAGATGGGTGGTGTATTTGCTGGTCAGAGAAGGGGAGTAGTTATAATTGATGCAGCTTCTCATGAAGAAGTTGGTAGTATACTGGCAAATTTCCAATTTCCAATGTTACACCACTTCAATCTTATCGTTCTACTGTAGACGAGACTCTAAGGCAATGGAGAACTTGAAACATAGCAAATCCTAACAATAGGTTTACTAAACTGGTTACGCCTCCTCAGTTTAGGGACTCTTCGTAGTGGAAAAGATTATGTATAAAAAGCCAGTCATGGATTAGCATGGTAAAGATATGACATCATCACAATCGACAATAGGTAGTGAAGAAAAGGTTCAGCAGTTCATGGAAAAGGTACTATCTGATTTCGGAGGAGCTGCAAGCCTTATTTTAGCGTACATAGGAGACAAACTTGGATTGTACAAAGCTATGCATGATTTTGGAAAACCAATTAGTTCAGAGGAACTTGCTAGCTTTTCTGGAACCTCAGAACGCTACATAAGAGAATGGCTTGCTAATCAAGCTGCAGGTGGATATCTAACTTATGATGCATCATCTCAGAAATATGTTCTTCCATCTGAACACGCGCAAGCACTGGTTAATGAAGATAGTCCTACATATGTTGCAGGAGGCTTTCAAGTAATGATGTCTCTTTGTAGAGATGAGGCAAAGTTCTTAGATATATTCAAGACAGGTAAAGGTATTGCATGGGGAGATCATGATAAAGACCTTTACCAAGGAACGGAAAGATTCTTCAAACCATTATACACTGCTAATCTTGTTAGCTCATGGATTCCTGCTCTTGATAATAACAAAGTTGAACAGAGACTTAAGCAAAAAGGTCTAAAGGTTGCTGACATTGGATGTGGTCATGGAATTTCAACTATACTTATGGCAAAGGCTTATCCAAATTCTAAATTTTATGGATTTGATAATCATACTGCATCGATAGAATATGCACGAAAGAAGGCAAAAGAAGAAGGTTTAGGTGAAGATAGGATACAATTTGAAGTAGCATCTTCTACTAATTTTCCATCACCTCAGCAAGAAGAAGAGACAGAAAGAAAAGAAGGAGGAGTAGGATATGATCTGATAACGTTCTTTGATTGCTTACATGATATGGAGGACCCACAAGGAGCGGCTGCACATGCGCTATCCACACTCACCAAACCCGATGGAACTGTAATGATAGTAGAGCCATTTGCAAATGATAAACTAGAAGATAATCTAAATCCTGTAGGTCGTTTGTTATATGCTGCTTCAACCATGGTCTGTATACCGACATCACTGAGTCAGAATGGTCCGGCTCTGGGAGCACAAGCAGGAGAAGCAGGTATATCAAAAGTAGTCAAGGCTGGTGGGTTTAAGTATTTTAAGCGTGCTGCTCAGACACCATTTAACATAGTATATGAGGCAAAACCATAGCTAGATAGATAGGGAATATTACATAATGATTGCAAATCTTAAATGAATGATTCAAAAGTTATCTCTAAGCTCAGTCAAGCAAATCAAGCAGGATAGTATTGCTATTCATAAGACATTAAAATATGCTCTCTTGTTTGGCTTGTTGGTCACAACTTCCACAAATCCATATCTCTGATTGAACTGGTTTGGTGTACATTAAGTGATCTAGTTAGTCTGATTTGACAACTGTTGGAAAATATTTTGCTTCATTTGGTGACTTATTCAATAGAACAGATATGGCCAATTACCTCGTCGTTTACTACCAAAGTCTAGCCACATTTGTCTAATATCGTGAAAGAGGGATGGTATGATCTCAACGTTAATTATCATATCAATATAAAAAAGGGGTGGTGCTGGAGATGAT
>NZ_QURE01000142.1 GCF_009898475.1 Nitrososphaera sp. AFS
AGGTGATGGGTCTATCACTTCATCCTGCTTTCTATTTTCTTGGTTATTCTCCATGGAATTCTGCCACACCACAAGCCAAAGATAATAGTCAGTCATCGTAAGCCGGTGTTATTCTTGATGAAGCACCACAGCATTGTCGCCCCAGAAAGTAAAAGTATACTTGGAAAGAAATAGCGATACAACGATTGTAGAGTACCATCCAAAAGGATCTCCTGAATTAAATGCTGTGGAACAATGCCGGAGACAAGGAAAGATGATCTATTGGTATCAAAATATTATTCTAGTTTACAAACCTAAAAACAGCTATTACAAGTTACTATAGGACAAAACGTTTTGACTTGCACATTGTCAAATAGGAACCTATCACGGGCAACAACACATATCAAGACCCACGCAGACTACAACTAGTTTCTGATTTCTATATAGCATCCTACTGACTGGTTGTAGTCTGTCTCATAGTCCCATCATAACAGGTTGGCAAGAGGCCCTTTTGCTACTTGTCTCCTTGCTAACCTCCATCCTATCTCCATAGTTATCAAAGTGGGAATAAATCCACTCAATATCCAAATAATACTTTCAATCATTTCCATGATGTAGATATCGCACCTTTTATACATAAACTGTGTTAGAAATTAGTTGTAATTATTCAGAATCTGAGCTGGGATATCATAAGGGCAGCTGATACTATAGGTAAAGATACAGGAGAGCTTGGCCTTTTCTTGCTTCAATCATTTTAAATGCATTTCCATTGCAGAAATCATCCATGAGGAGTCGTCGTTTCTTGTGTTTTATTACTTACCATTACATTCCCAAGACGCCAAATAATTTTTCTTCTTGATCATGTGCTATGATTTGATGAAACTTGATAATCCAGCTTGATTGTAGGGGTGCGAGTATACGACAAAACATTTCATATGTACAGAATACATCGTTTACTATAAAGATATAAAATGCTAGAAACCTATCGAGTGGCATGATAAGACGAGTTAATAAAGGAGACTACCTATATATGCTAAGAGCTCAATTACTTGGTGTTTTCTTTACAAAAGGATTATTTACATACATTCTGCCGCTATTCTTGCTGCAGACAACCATGAGAGGGAGTGCATTCCTTGAATAACATAAAAGAGGATGCAATTAACCTTCATAGATCGTTAAGGGGAAAGATCGAAATACATAATCGAGTTTCCATTGACGCTGGTTTGGGCGACGGCGAAGAAAAAGGAACACTTGGATTAATTTATACTCCAGGAGTTGCATCTGTAGCCCAGGAGATAAGTAAAAAAAAGGAATTAATTTATGATTATACCTCAAAGTGGAACAATGTAGCCATAGTGTGTGACGGAACAAGGGTGCTTGGTCTTGGAAATATTGGCCCAGAGGGAGCGCTCCCAGTAATGGAAGGAAAGTCTGTTTTGTTCAAAGTGCTGGGCAACATTAATGCAATTCCATTATGTATATCTACACAGGATAAGGAGGAAATAATTAGATTTGTCAAAGCGATTGAACCATGTTTTGGAGCAATAAATATTGAAGATCACCCAAGGTTTTTGATATAATAAAAAGGCTCAGGGATGAGCTCTCTATACCTGTGTTTCATGACGATCAGCATGGAACAGCCGTAATCACATTAGCCGCATTGATAAATTCTCTAAAAATAGTAGATAAAAAAATAGATAATATAAAAGTGGTAATATCAGGAGCAGGCTCTGCCGGCTATGGAATTTTCAAGATTTTGAAAGAAGCAGGTTGCAGAAATATTGTAGTAACAGACAGTAAAGGTGCAATATATGATGGAAGAAAGGATCTTGTAAATGTTAATTCTCAAAATTTAGATAAGCAAGAAATAGCAAAGAATAGCAATCCATCTAAATTAGAAGGAAATTTGGAAGAAGTGATAAGAAAAGCTGATGTATTTATAGGAGTATCCGGTAAACCAGGACTTTTAACTAAAGATATGATCCAATCAATGAACCATGACGCAATTGTGTTTCCACTTAGCAATCCAGATCCCGAAATACTTCCGTCAGATGCTCTTGAAGCAGGTGCAAGGATTATAGGCACAGGACGTTCTGACTATCCAAACCAAGTAAATAATGCTGTCGTGTTTCCGTCGGTTCTTAGAGCTTTGTTAGATACTAGAGCAAGGGGATTAGATGAAAAAATGCTCGTAACAGCATCGTATGCAATCGCTTCGCTCGTTGAAATAACTCACCTAAAAGAGGATTATATAATTCCCAAAGTAAATGACCCAAGGATACTTCCAATTGTTACTCAGACATTAAAGGAAGCAATTGGGAAGAATGACGGTACCGAAACAAAACAAGGTTGAATGAATAAGGAATCGAAAAGAAGGCCTGAAGAACCTACTATTACTTTACTGCAATAAATAGGAAGCAGCTCGGACCTAGGTTTTTGGGAATGGGAAGTGGATGGCCTTATCTCTAAAATTGCATTCAGGGCAGTGGGACTAGGTAATACTAAAAGAGTTGAGTGGACTGGCCCAGTAATAGAAATTCCTCTACCATTCCATCTATGTCACAGGATAAGGCATTTGCTTCTCAAAGTTAGACTATTGATGTTGTGTATGAACGCAGAGAGACAATCGAATTGAAAACTGGTAATGGAAATAAATTAAGTATCGAATTGCTCATCTACAATCTTAGTCCTAATCGTGATGGAATATAGGATGTTCTGTTTACTTGAATTAAGATACTAGACTTAGTAATAGTAACAGGAAGGATATTATGGAATCTTTCTAGGTTCTATGTGAATGGGGAAAGTTTTCTACCTATAATGCTTCATAAACTAATTGTATACATATATGTGTGGTTATTTCCTGCAGAGGAGTAATCAAATCAGTTGTTTCAAATCGATTCAAACTTGAGCAAGCTACAGAAGCATTGACTAGCCCAATAGATGGCAAAATTATAGATATAGGTACAATAAATCCTTAAAAGAACGAAATGAGCAAAGTACAACAACAATGACAAAAGAATTTTCTACAATAAATCCCTCATCGGAGGAAATTATTAATACATACCAGATAATGAGTAAGGAGCAAATAAATGAAAAAACAAAAAAGGCTCAGCAAGCATTTTCTGAGTGGAAAAAAGATATCAAGAAAAGAGCTGATCATATCTACAACTTTGCTCAAGAACTAAGAAAGAGTAAGGAAGACCTTGCAAAAACAATGACAAAAGAAATGGGAAAGGCTATAAAAGATGCAAGGGCCGAGGTCGAGAAATGTGCATGGGTAATGGATTATTTTGCAGATAATGGCAAGGTATTTTTAACTGATGAAGTGGTTAATACAGATGCTAGAAAAAGTGTTGTAACATTTGAACCCATAGGAGTAATAGGAAGCATAATGCCCTGGAATTTTCCTTATTGGCAAGCATTAAGATTCGCGGCTCCTTGTCTAATGGCTGGTAATACCATAGTTCTAAAACCGGCTAGTGCCACTATGGGATGTGGAATAGAAATCGAAAAAGCCTTTAAAAGGAGTGGAGTACCTGATGGAGTTTTCCAAACGGTAGTTGGAGACTCGAGTATTGCAGATATACTCATTGATTCAGAAGATGTTAATGCTGTGACGTTTACAGGAAGTGTTACTGCAGGAGGGAAAGTGGCTCAAAGAGCAACATCTCAGATAAAGAAATGTGTTCTCGAGTTAGGTGGAAGTGATCCTTTCATAGTGTGTGAAGATGCTGATATTGAAAAGGCATCTACGGGTGCTGTCAAAGGTAGATTCGTTAATAATGGTCAGAGTTGTATAGCATCAAAACGATTTATCGTAACAAAGAAAATGGCAAACGATTTCATTGAAAAATTTGTTCAAAAAACTGAGAAACTTAAGGTAGGCGATCCTCTATCAGAGGACACAGATTTAGGACCAGTTGTGAATGCTTCAGGCTTAAAGACTATAGATTCCCAAGTAAAAGATTCAGTTAAAGAGGGTGCCGAAATATTGACAGGAGGAGAACAAATTGGAAGTAAAGGATATTTTTACAAACCTACAATACTGAAGAATGTTTCTACAAATATGCGCGTGGCACAAGAGGAAGTTTTTGGTCCAGTTGCAGCGATAATAGTTGCCGAAGACGAGATGGAAGCAGTGAGACTTGCAAATGATTCTCAGTATGGTCTTGGAGCAAGTATATGGACACAAGACCTTGATAAAGCAGAGAACCTGTCAAGAGAGATTAGATCTGGCATAGTAACCGTAAATAATGTCGTAATTTCTGATCCAAGAGTACCATTTGGTGGCGTAAAGAAGAGTGGATTTGGAAGGGAGTTATCAAGATATGGCATGCTGGAGTTTGTCAATGTCAAATCAGTCAGGTTCTATGATCAGCTTGTCCATCAAATAGCATTTAACAAACTAATAAAACTAGACAAACAGAACGAACAAGCGTGTAGTGAGCGCGTAGACAAGCGAGACAAACATACTTAATACCTTTGAAAATGTATCGATACTTCAAGGTGGAGGTTCTTTAAGTGCATTTGGTTATGGAGAGTTTAAAGCCCTTGCAAAATGTAATATAAAATTAGATATATCACAGGCACTTCAATTGGCTGACTGAATACCTCCTAATAGCAGGAAGTAAAGAAGACATCCAGACATGGAAACTTCCTAGCTATGATACTAATTGACAGAAACAAAAGTATTATCTAATATATGGGTTATGTTCTAGACCGCTGCAAAATCCTGCAGAGGTTATGTTGAAACAATTTACAAATGCCCTTTATGTGATGATTATCAAATAAGTAATTCCACTTTCTCTGAGAGATCCAGAAATTGGATTCATTTTGCTATGCAATCAATACTATTTATTCATCTATCTATCTATCAATCATAACTCAAATGGAAGAACCAATTTAAGCAAGTACGTCCATAGTGATGATACCATGAGTGAACACGATAATATGCGTACTGCTGATATTGTAGCTGAAGAATTGCTTGATTGGAACGTTGATACAATTTTCGGATTGCCTGGTGATGGTATCAATGGATTTATTGAAGCCTTGCGACGTAGACAGGACAAAATTAGATTCATACTTGTTAGACATGAAGAATCGGCAGCATTTATGGCTTGTGCCTATGCAAAATATACTGGAAGGCTTGGAGCATGTGTCGCAACTTCAGGACCAGGGGCCATACACCTATTAAATGGGTTATATGATGCAAAAGCAGATAATACTCCTGTTATTGCCATTACAGGAACCACATACACTGATTTGATGAATTCTGGCTATCAGCAAGACATAAACCTGCTACAGCTATATTCCGATGTCACTGTTTACAATGATATGATAGGTGTTCCAGAGCAGGCAGAGATGGCAGTTGATATTGCATGTAGAACAGCGTTAGCTCAGAGAGGAGTTAGCCATCTAACAATACCAATAGATGTACAAGAAAAAAGACTGCGTGGCAAATATTCCAAGCATAACGTTGGACATCACACGTCCCATGTTTATGTGGCAGAAACAATCCCAAGTCACTCATTAATAGAAAATGCGGCTCACATTCTTAATGCAGGAAATAGAGTTGTCATACTCGTGGGACAGGGTGCCCTTGAATCTGGAAATGAGGTACTCTCAGTTGCAGAAAGGTTAGGCGCTCCAATTGTTAAAGCATTATTAGGTAAGGCAGTGATTCCTGACGATAATCAGTATAGCTTAGGAGGCCTTGGTTTACTTGGAACTACACCATCCAGTGATGCTATGGACGAAGCAGACACACTACTTATGATTGGAACATCTTTTCCATATATAGACTATCTTCCAAATCCCAGTCAAGCAAGAGGGATTCAAATTGATATAAAACCTGAAAAGATTGGTCTTCGTTATCCTGTAGAGATTGGATTGGTAGGTGATTCAAAGTTAATACTAACGGAATTACTTCCTCTCTTGAATCAAAAATACGATCTAGGATTCCTCAAGTCAAAGCAAGATGCGATGAAGAATTGGAATAAACTAATGAGAGAGCAGAGTACAAGAACCGATAAGCCAATCAAACCTCAAGTTATAGCCCAAGCTGTTTCTGATGAATTAGACGATAACGCAATAATCTCAGTTGATTGTGGAACAAATACAAATTGGGCGGCTCGTTTTATCAACATTAGAAAAGGAATGAAATTTTCTCTGTCTGGCACTTTGTCAAGTATGGCAAACGGTTTGCCATACGCCATAGCAGCACAGGTTGCATTTCCAGACAGACAATCAGTTGCATTTGTTGGTGATGCTGGATTGACTATGTTGATGGGTGAATTCGCTACCGCGGTACAATATAACCTCCCTATTAAGGTCATTATTATCAAAAATAATACATTAGGGATGATTAGATGGGAGCAGATGGCATTTCTTGGAAACCCAGAATTTGGAGTAGAATTTTCCCCGATAGATTGGGTAAAGTTCGCTGAAGCATGCGGTGGCAAAGGATATTCCATCAAGGAACCAAATGAAGTAAAATCCATAATGAATCAAGCTATGAAGGAGAGAAAACACCCGACTATAATAGAAGCATATGTAGACCCGTTTGAACCACCA
This sequence comes from Nitrososphaera sp. AFS, assembly GCF_009898475.1. Classification (GTDB taxonomy): domain Archaea; phylum Thermoproteota; class Nitrososphaeria; order Nitrososphaerales; family Nitrososphaeraceae; genus Nitrosopolaris. The sequence continues at coordinate 6,553 of NZ_QURE01000142.1, forward strand.
GTACCGCCAAAGGTGGAAATGGAGTTTGTTAAAGAATTAGCTAAATCATTTGTTAGAGGGCAACCATATGCCAATAGAATAGCATTGACCTTATACAGGGACCAGGTCCATAATATTTTAAAAAAGATACATACACATCACGAACATCATTAAGTTGATAGATAGGTAGGTAGGTAGGTAGGTGCAGAAGTATAACCCATGATGGTAAGCTATATTATCACCTGTGTTTGTAAGACAACAGGTAGGTAAAGGTGAGTTGAAAAGTGGCTCAACATAATATGAAAAAACAATCAAACTGCTCTTGTGATGTTTTAATTATAGGCGGTGGCTCTGCAGGTCTTCGTGCAGCAATCGAAGCTCATGATGCTGGCGCTAATGTTCTCATAATTAATACAACACTTGCACGAGGTGGTATCAATGCAGCCCTTGGTACTATGGATCCGGAAGATAACTGGGTGGTGCATGCAGCTGATACGCTAAGAGAGGGTGAATTTATTGCAGACTATGAAAGAGTCGAAATACTTTGCAAAAATGCACCTGATGCTATAAATGAACTGGTAAATTGGGGTGCCAGGTTTCATAGAGAAAAAGACGGTAGACTAACACAACGATTCTTTGGAGCTCACACCTATAGAAGAACTGTATTTTACGAAGATTGGACTGGCCAGGAGATAGTACGTGTGTTGATGAAGCAGGTAAATCAGCGGAATATCAAAATAATAGACAATGTTTACATCACGAAAATACTAAAATCAAAGGATTATGTGAACGAAGGGAGAGGAGCATCACCAAGTTCAATGTCAACATCAATTTCAATGGCAGCAACACACAAGGAGCAAGAAGAAGAACAAGTCAGAGGAGCTTTTGGAGTAGATTTAGAAAATAAGGAATCTGTTACATTTGAATGCAAGTCTTTAATCCTTGCTGCTGGGGGATATACTCGAGTCTATTCAGTCAGTAGTTCTAGAATTTTTGAAAACTATGGGGAAGGTATAGCTCTGGCATATGACGCGGGTATTGATCTAGTAGATATGGAGATGGTACAGTTTCATCCTACTGGAATGGTTTGGCCAGATCAAGCAGTGGGTACTCTAGCCACAGAAGCAATACGTGGCGAAGGTGGGATTCTATTAAATTCAAAAGGTGAGAGGTTTATGAAAAACTATGATCCTGAGAGAATGGAGCTAGGACCACGTGATGTAGTGGCCCGTGCTAACTATAATGAAATAATCTCTGGAAGAGGCACAGAACATGGAGGAGTTTGGTTAGACGTAACCCATCTA
>NZ_QURE01000031.1 GCF_009898475.1 Nitrososphaera sp. AFS
TGTTATTTTACCGTCTGTGGTAAACTGATAGCATTGCTCAATAGATTTGATAGGACCTCTGCTATTCGCGGTTTGTCTGCATGTAACAAAACATTACAGGGCTCGTACGATAGCTGATTACTTTTGTTACTAAACTCCTTGCTTAGCACAGTATCATCTATAGTATTGGCTATGACATCATTGAGATTGAATACTTCTTTCTTTAGTTCAAGAGTATGGCTTTCAAGCTTTGTGACATCCAAGATTTCAGCAGAAAGTTTGCTTAGGCGCTTTGCATTTCTTATAGTGATATCGAGTAATTCTTGTTGTCTAGTATCTATTGTCCTAGATCATATAATTTCTGTTAGTCCCAATATGGGTTGTATAGGGGTGCGTAATTCATGAGCTGCGATATTGATGAACTCTTGTTGCGCCTTGTTATGAACAATTAATTGCTCATGTGATTTCTTGACATTTTCATAAAGTTCAATTTGTTTCCATAAATTCTCAAAAATAGATACGTATGATAAAACCCCTGCTTTGCTATTTGAATAGGTTGATAGTCCAATTGCTTCTTCAAAATTCATTTTTGAATCATCTTTTATCTCCATTACCATTGACTTTTTCCTGTCTGTAACAAGGATTGTTGCCTGAGTAGTGAGCATTACTGATTCAATATATCTAATTTCAATCTGTATATTATCAGAAAAGCTTTGTTTAAAATTCGTTATCATTGGTTCAATTTGTTGCTTGAATGGCATAAGGATTCTAAATTTGATTTTCTTTCTGGATTTTTCTGTATTAGACAGCAAAAGCGACCCTTGTACTATTTTTTCTTGTCTTATGAAGGCGTTAACAGTAGGAAATAAAAGCAATATTTCTTCTGTAGCAGCCTTTAAGATTTGAAAATATAGTTCTCGAGCTTTAGATGCATTTGGAATAACTTCTATATCGGCCAAGTTAGTACCTGCTTCAATGTCTTTTATTCTATCGTTAGCATCAACACCGTTCTTCCACAACTCCTCAAACACTGAATTGAAATGAATGGTATAAAGAGGATCATTACTAATCAAGAAACTTTGACTCATTTTACCACCTTCCATTTTTTCTATTGTGATGGCTACTTCTTTATCTGAAACACCAAAACTGATAGGTGGCATATTTTTGATATGCCTTATTTTTATTCCAGAATCAAGAAATATTTTGACTAAATTTAGACTCTCTTCATTTATATTGGTTATCCACCTTAATCCCTCGCCCTCTTTTCCTCCTTCTCTTTGATGCTTATCTACAACGCTCTTGTATGAGTCAAATAGGTAATGGTAGCTCATCTTAATTCCACCAAATCCTGTGCATATAGATAACCTATTAGCGCTATTGTTCTTGCGTTTTATTTCCTTGATTATTTCATCTTGATCGTACAGGATTCTAGTTTTAATAGGTGCTATTCCCTCTTCAATTTCTCTTATTCTGTCTTTGAGATCAATTCCATTTTTCCATAATTCTTCAAATAAACTATTAAAATGCTCTACGTAAAGAGGTTCGTTACTAACAAAAAGTTTCTTTGCCATTCGAGTGCCTTCCGTATTTGCTATTGAACCAACTACTTCTTTGTCTGAAACGCCAAAGCTTATGGGTATTTGTTTAACATGTCGTATAACTACCCCTCCATCCTGAAATATTTTAGCAACGCCGGCACTATCTTTATCTTCGATGGAAGTAAGCCATCTGATTCCTTTATGTTCTCCATTTTTAGATTTGTTCAGAATCTTTTCGATGGCCTCATGGAAATTATTATAAACAAACTGTAGTCTATTATCTCGAGTACAAACTGAAAGCTGATCAGAATTTTCGAGATATTCTTTGAATCTCTTTATTTTTTTCTTGTCTTCTTCTAATAGCTTTGTTTCGTAGCTGATTATTCCTTCTTTAATCTCTTTAATTCTTTTACACCCTGAAATAGCCTTGTCCCGTATCAGAATGAGAAGTAAATTCGATTCCTATGCCCACTAGGTTTAATTCTAAACGCGCTGTCCAAGTCGTTGACATCATATATGCCTAGACTATCAACCGGTGGTGTATAAAGTTTCATCCATACTTCACATCCTTGGTAAAAATAGGAAGGTGAAGGTAGTGAAGGCAACTAGATAACAGAAAAATAACATTGCACTACAACAACAACAAGAAAGATGATACCATTTTTCAGGTAAATGCAGACAAAGCAAGGTTATCGCAAGTCCCTTCTAATCTGTTGAGTAACAGCATTAAATTTACCAAAAATGGAACAATACTTATTAATTTAGACGTCAGTCATAACCAGAAACAAGCTATTGTATCTGTTAAGGATGATGGTCAAGGAATAGATACTGAAATATTGCCAAAACTATTATTATTACGAAATTTTTGATTTTGATTTAACATCATAATCCTCATTTGTCTCCTCTAGTTGGCCATTTTCTCGTTCAATGTTCTCCTGATGTCTTTTAATTATAGCGCCAATGTCACGAATGAACTTGTGAGTTAGTTTTGCAATCTCTTTGTAGTTCTTATCTTCTTCGCAAAGTTGGATCACATATTGTTCTTTTTCTGCCTTAGTCATATTAGATAACCTTAGTCATATTAGATAACCAAGTCAAATCTTAGCCTCAACTATAATTATCGACTGTACCTAATAGCTTTTTCCCTGTTACCACCTATTACCAATTTGTTATCTATTGTTGCCCGGTTGCCATCTCTTGTTACCACAATGTTACCATCTGTTACCAATATGTTACCTATTGTTACCACTATCTCCAAGCTTGTTACCATGATGTTACAACCTGTTTTCAGCTGCTACCACCTGTTACCACAGAAATTAGGTCCTGCGAGAAATACCTACCCCATATAGGTACTGTAAAAAATAATTTTAAAAATTATTTGATACTAGATCAGTATTCCTTAATATTAAACCTGATAATCTCTACTTTGTTACTATTGGTTTTAGCATTACTATTGACAAAATTATTATTGGCTACATTTGACATCTTTTCTGCTAACGCAGATTGATTTGAAGTAGTACCTTTGATAGAAGAGCTACTTTTACTGTGATCGCTACCACTAGCACTTCCACTAACATGAGTGTGATGTGACATTTTACTTTGAGCAGGAGTTATGACGGTGGACCCAGTAGCAATGCCTATTATCGCAAATGCAATAATAATTGCAACAAAAACCGTAATACAGATGCGTGAACTAATATGTTTATACATTTCGGTATTGTATTGTAGTTGGTGTCAAATAAACTATATTAACTCCAATCTCAGAAGATAAAGGTAAAGGTTTGCGGTTCAAATATATATTCTACATCAGAATTTGTTCTTACTACGTTTGAATGGACATATTAGAAAAGCTGCTGTATGTTTCATGTCTTTTTTATTAGTTCTTTTCCTTCTTGATGGTCAAAATAATCTATTTGTTACAAAGGCTTCAGCAATCAAACATAAAACATCCCATACTTCTTCAAATAAAATAAAGCCAACTCAATCGTCCTCCATACCTTCTCAGCAAGGCAGCACTTCCTCTTCAAACTCTATTGGTTGTATTAACTACAATCCCTCTACAAGAACAATTAGTGTTAGCTGTACTAATCCATCTACTAGACTCACAGATATCGATAATGTTCTACACGATGCCAGTATCCTAGCCAAGCAGACACCAGCTGGAGCATGGCTTCTTAGTGCTAATTTGGTAATTGCCAAAGGCGCTACGTTCCATATCGATTCTAGTGATACAAAGTGGTTGAAAATAAATTCAAAAATAATAGGAAGTAATAATGATGGTAGTCGAAGAGGCAGTTCTTCTAGTTCTGGCAAAATACGTCCTGCGTACTGGATTGACGTTCATGGTAGTCTAAAGATTGATTCAGTAAAAATAACATCTTGGGATCCAACAACAAACTACTATGCCAAGTCCAATGGTTCAAGGACAGGAATAGGTCAATTTATTATCGGTGCTCCTAGACCATCCATAGTCATTGAGAACGATGCAACGGGTCATACTGATATTATGAATTCAGAGATTGCCTATTTAGGATTCGAAGGTGGCAAGCATCTAGGTGACTCGGGCCTTGCTTATTCTGGAGGGGATGGAAGTATTCTAAAAAATGACAACATACACGACATGTACTTTGCATTCTATTCTATTGGTGTTGGTCACATGGTTATAGCAAATAATATCATCAGAAATAGTGGCCACTATGGACTTGATCCGCATACAGGAACCCATGATTTGATAATTCGTAATAATACAATTTATGATAATAATGGCAGTGGCATAATATGCTCTCTCAACTGCTACAATATATTAATTGAAGACAATAAAGTTCACGATAACGCTGAGAATGGAATAGATTTTAGCAGAAATATGACTAACTCTATTGCTAGAGATAATATAGTTTATAATTAACCCTCAGGCATTTTTGTTTCTCAATCCCATAATAATCAGATATACAATGATACAATTTCTAAAAGCGCAAGTGGTATTAATGTAAATACTGGTTCCTCAAATAACAAGATCTTCGGAAATACTGTATCTAACTCGTTGCCTAATGCTATACTTCTAAGTGGTGCATCAGGTAATACATTTACCTCTAACAAGATATCTGGTTCTACCCCAGAAAGCCTAAAGATTGAACAAGATGCTACTTCAAAGAATAATATCTTTTCAAATGCACATATAACTCACCCTACAAAATGATTTAGTTAAAAACAGACTTCCAAAAGTAATTATGATAGTGGTAAAAAATATTGTCGGAAATGCGAGGTCTATTATAATCAAAGTATATTCTGTCCTTGTTGTCGAATGGCACTAAGAAAATCGCCTGTCGGTAGGGAAGGAAAGGGAAAGAAAAAATGAAGCTATTTAGACAGATAAGCAGCGAATGAATGAACTATAAATGGAATAAAGCCCGTCTAATCAGTCAATTTTTAAAATATTATTGTCAACATCCTATATTGTCATTTAATTTTATCCTTTTATGCAATATTGATCTAATCTTCATATGGCATTATATTTGGTCAAAGCCAGACCAAGAAAGGATCTCCTAGATAATCTACATAAAGAATTAAGTTCAGGTATTATATCAAAAATGAGGCCATTTGGGCAATCACTAAAGCATAGCCTTGAAAATGCACGGATTGATTCTAATATTGCGTTGTGGATAGAGGAAGATTATTGTTCACCTCCATTGGCCATGGAAAAAGAAGCTGTATTGGACAGGTATTTTGACGATATCAACGTCGAAAAAGTCAGATCAGAAGAAGAAGGATGGAACATGATAGGCGACAAGCCAATGCTTTGGGATGAGAAATGAATCTTATTTATGTAACCGTTGTTTAGTCTATCAAATATCATACATTAAGTTTCCTGAATAGATAGGTTGAGATCGGATAGCCTCGACGAACCAGCTAGGTAACATATTCCTATTTTTCCTAACAAAATATCTAAATGCTGTGTCTAATACGTATGTCTTATTTCTTTACGAGTTATCTGCTGCGCATACTAGCACGCGCAGCAAGTTTTGCTATTCTGATCGGCTCTGGAACAGAACCTTGGAGAGTAAAGCAATTAACAACCATGGATGCTTCTTTTGAGCTTATTCCCCAGCATCGTACGAACAGAAGCTTACCAGTCTTTAATAGAATTCTATCTCGTTGCCCTAGCTTATGATATTGTTCTAATTTAAGCTTGGAGTCATTGGAAAAGTGGTGTTGTATAGTGCCTTCTAGTCCTTTGGAGTCTTTGAATGTTATCGCTATAACTGGAACATTGGTTCTTTCTCTGAGTTCTTTACCATCTATTATGTTGTACATGCTAATAATAAGGCCATCAAGCATTATACAATTAATGTCGTCTCTCTTTAATGATCTATACATGGACAGGATGTTTTGTGTAGAATCATTTCCTTCAATCGTAACATTCCCAAAAGCCATACCGTCAATTATCAGGTCCCGGCGCATTACTATCCCTGCAAGTGTGGAACAAGCACTAGTTTTTTTGAAGCTTTCGGCTATTCCCAATACACGGATGCCTCTTTTCTCAGTATGAAACCTCATTCTAGCCCCCCTTTTTGGAAGGGGAAATATTATTTCTGTTGCTGATACTCACATATCCATCATCGAACTCTTTGTAGAAATATGTAACCCTCAATTCAAGATCTGCTGCATAGCAATAGATTTTAAACGGCCGCGCAGTTTTCTATCTTAATTGTGATTCTTTTAGGATCTAAATATACATTAGATGAGAGATTTCACTTCTACTGAGCTACTTCCTCTTAGCGAAATGTATTGTCTGATCTCCCCTAACCCATTAAAGATTCCCTCGATTGCAAAAATGGATGGCGCCTTAGTAGTAGGTAACTCAGCACAGCAGGTTTGTTCAAATTTCTTAATATGATATTCATCTTAATTGATAGTTGAATTCTTCACTAGATTAATGGCCTGTTTACACTCGTCCGAATCATCTATCAGAAGAACTTCTTTCTTTTAATCACTCTCTTTAGCTTGCACCATTTTCCAGTATCATGCAAAAGATATCTTATCCCGACTTTCAAACAAGTCTAGTGTATATAACAAAGCCCGGCTAAGCGAGATACTTAATGAGCTTCTCAAGTAAAAACTAATTGACGTGAACATTTTGATGATATGAAGAAGGCAGCAAATTTAGAAATATCTATCAACATGAGATAGAAGTATGAATTTCTCATTTGATCAAGCTGAAGAAGCTAAACACACAATTAATCTTGCTTTGGATTGTATCAGACCATTAGAAAGCATACCATAGTTTGATGAACCCCCGATCAACCATAGAGCCTTCACAGTCTTCACCCTGCGATGCTTCAGTGGCAAAGATAATCCACTCACATCCTAATATTTTCGCATTTCACAACTGTAGTTGACAAGCGACAAGTGGGATATGCTATAATATGAGTGCAGTGACGCCTAAAAATGACTCAATCTTTCGTCTCACTTTGGATAGACTATTAATAACTGCGGTCGAATCGAATATCGGCCCGAAATGATTAAACTATCCAAAGAAGAGCTAGCCCATAACAAATAAACTGGTCTGAAGATGCATAAGAGCTTAGCTCAGCTTGATGGGCATGTGTGGTTAAACCAATGGATGTTGGGAATATATGTTGTGCCCACCAAGCCATGCATAGCTTCTACGATATGCATTAAACATCAATGTTTAAGCTTCTTGTACAATGGGTCGATGGGTTTCAATGTACCAACAGATGAGACGGTCGTTAGCGAGACTCCAAGCTATCAGATCCCAATTTGGTGCCGCTATTCTTTGTATTCGCGGTTCTAGCCCATCGAACCCAGTAAGCATAGAATAGAATAATTTGTATTAAACAGTCATTGTCTAAGCTTCTTGATTTCGCCGTCCAAACATGATAATTCTCTGCAACAGATTTGGCGGGCAAGTCTTCTATTGTGGTCTTTTGAGTCAATAGTTAAACCATTGAAGCTTTCTGGTAATGGTCCCGGGCGCAAACATTAATTGCGTTGAAATAGTGAATTTAAAAAGTTATGGAAAGCAACCCAAACGCCGACTCAACTAAATAGATGGGCATAACTATAATTGTTAAGTCGGCGTCTTGACATTGCATCTATACTTTATCAACATTCTATATATTGATTATATCATCAACATACTGTGTCCCATTATAGAGCCATCATAGCCATCACACACGTCAGAGAATAACTAGTCAACAAATTGTTGATTGGCTCAAAAGATTAGTATAATAAATGTGACGCCGAATATGCCGTTTATCCAAACAGATTTATGATCATCAACTGATACAAAATTGGGCCAGATACCGCCAAGATGATCATATTATGCATTGCAAGACGGTACAATAAGTACGCGAGTTTAGAGCTAAAGAATGAGAAAAAGGGAGCAACTTTGACCCCATTCCATAGAGAAATGAAGACACAAAGCTGTTTTCTAATAAACTAGCTCTTGATAAAGTTATGCGTAAGTCTAACTCACTCTGTATATCTGATGTAGTTTTGTGGTGCTTCAATGAAAACGAAAATGACAAAAGCACTAGCCATAGTAATGGTTTTAGCAGTAGCTATTACAGCATCTACACTGGTAACATCAGATACATTCGCAGCAAAGTCCAAACACCACCATCATGGTCATACAAACACCAGTAGCAGCGCTACTGACTCAACAAACACTGCTAGCAGCAGCACTAACGCAGCAAATACTTTCAGCAACTCCACTAGTTTCAACGACAATAACGGGACGAGCATTAGCAGCGGCATAAGCAGCAGCGGGCATCACCACCACAGCACTAGCACTGACACCGGCACAACTGGCAGTGGCCATCACCATCACAGCACCAGTATGAGTAGTAGCTATTGATACTAGTAGTAGCTCTTCTCATCACAGCATGCATCACACAAGTGGCATTCTCGTAGTCTAGAAACTGCTGAATCAGTAAACTAAGTCTCTATTTTTTATTTGATTTATGTATCAAGATACTTATTGGTATCATCCATCTTAAATAGACTATTAATTACCGGGATGGGATTGAATTGATATCTGGCCCAAAATGATTAAACTGACCAAAGAAGATATAAAGATGATGGTAAAACGGCTATTTTCTCCACTATCGTTTTTGAACAGATGTTCAAGCCGCAATAGTACAACAACTCTTGTTTGCCGGTTACTAGCAGTAGAAAAAGCTGATGCTCTTTCTACTATTTAGAATACTGCTATTTTAGAATCATGATTATCGACAAATCGACATTTAATATGAAATTATTAGCCATTGTAATATTATCAAGTTGTGATATATTAGATAAAATTTTTTGAATAAGTTGTATAAATTTTTCAATGGCTTTAAATATAGAGTGGAGGATTTTTATATACATATTTTACTCTCGATTGAGATGTAATTTCTTATATATCATGCTTAACCGGTAGCAAGTTAGAATGAATTATTCTGAAAAAGATTTCAGAAAGATCGGGGTAATTGCAGCTGTAGCAATAGCTATTGCAGCGATGATGATTCCCGGATCGAATCTAGCAAACATAGCATATGCACATAGAGATAGCGGAAACAGCGGTAACGGCAATGTAGTCCAATCCACTGATCAGTCTAACTCCAATAGTGCATCTAACTCGGGTAGCGGCGGAAGTTCACATTCAGACAACAACCATCAATCTAATGACGCACACAATACTGCAGACATACACATTCATAGTTCACACGGTCACAAACACAAAGATTCTGGCAAATATACTGGTAGCAAAGACGATAATCATGGAAAGAGCGGCCATAGCATAAAAGATAGCGGAAACGTTGTTCAAATTGTCAAACAATCAAATGACAATAGTGCTTCTAACAGCGGCAGCGGCGGCAGCGCAAGTGCAAGTGGTAACACTCAAACTAATGACGCAAGCAATAATGCAGATGTTCAGATAAGCAGCGGACATCACAAAGATAATGGGGGTCAACAAACGTGGTTAGGTGACCACAAGAAAGGCGGTAGTATAAGTGACAGCGGAAATGTAGCTCAAGCCATCCAACAATCAAATACAAATACGGCTACTAACACTGGAGCTGGCGGCAGCGCAAATGCAAACAATAATGATCAGTCAAATACGGCTACTAACACAGCTGATGTACGGTGGGCAGAGTAACAACAATGGCGGACAACCATGGTTAACCGGAAATGATAACAATGGCGGCGGTAACAACGGTGGCAGTATAAAAGATAGCGGTAACGTATTACAATCCATTGACCAATCAAATACAAATACGGCTACTAACACTGGAGCTGGCGGCAGCGCAAATGCAAACAATAATGATCAGTCAAATACGGCTACTAACACAGCTGATGTAGATATTCACGGTAGCGGCTCTGTAGATAAAAGCGGCAATGTAGCTCAACTTATTACACAATCAAATACAAACAGTGCAACAAACAACCCACCGCCTCCACCAACATCCGGTGGTAGTGGTCCGGTGATACCGGCGTGTCTAACTGACCCCGTTACCCATCTACCATTATGTGGTGCTAATGCGAACGGTAACACCCAAACAAACTCGGCCGACAATAACGTAGACGTAAGCATCGGAAGCCACTAACTCTTTTTTATTTTTTGTTTTGAGCTTAGTTTGATTTAGTTATTGAATACGCTGTCCAGAGAAGCAATTTGACTTTTCTCATATTGAAATAATACAATCTTTTAACATCTTTCGAGCTATTATAATTCATTGCACTTATAACCAGACTTGTCAAGTATCTGTGTAATTTAGATGAGCATAAGACCGAGTAAGGATTGAAAATTAAAACTAAAGCAACAACACAAACCAAATACCCATATTGTGCCAGCACTGACTTACAGCATTAGACGTACACTGAGTGGTGATGTGAAAAATTATCATTGTAAAAAGTGTGGCAAATATTTTAGTTTTGGCCCAAGAGCTCGCAATATTAATTATGGCACTGAAACAATAATTACAGCTCTACTTATGGAACACAACTTTTATACAAACAGACAGATAAGCGAATTTTTGGTAAAAGCTCATCAAGTAAATGCGACACATAAAGTGGTGAATAAATGGTCACGAAAAGCCCGTAATATAATAAACAAAAACCATGATCATTGGCAAAGAGCTCTTAAAAATCCAGATAAAACACTTCATACTTTAGTGAAGATATTGCTTGAGAGAGATAGATAGAGAGTGACTGCTGTTTTAAAAATTGTCAATATTGTGGTAGGCAGGGTCCCAACCAGTAAATTATTTGATTAAAGCACAGATACTTGTGAAACTTATTAACGATAAATCGAGAGCCATCGAAATAGACAGATATGCTAAAAATGTCCGCCCATCTCTCTCGATAATGGTTTTGCGAGCATGACAATTGGGACACAAAGCATTGCAATTGTTCTTGCTATTATCTGAACGGTTCCCATTTTTATGGTCATATTGAATTACATTTAGTAAATCTTTACACTTTGCACATCTGTGTTTTTGCTGAATTACAGTAATTTCTTTTATCTTTTCAGAAAATGGATTCCGTACTTTGGATTTGTGTAGTCGGCCACTTTTCGCAGCTCTTCTAATAGCTAGTACAATCCAAATGAAGACTAAAGCTATTAACCAAACTAACCCATTTTGAAAATGATATTGCTCTACACTGTATCGGTTTAACGAATATATGAAAAATAAAAGCACAATCACAGCTGCGACTTTAGATGTAGTTTTCATCCAGTGAGCTCCCCATTATGCCCGATAGCCCAAGTTGCTGTAGTGGAGCGACCAAATTTTCGGAGATTTGATATAGAACTATCTATTCTCATGATTAGCTCTGATTAGTTTAGTTTGTATCCCGATACGAAAAGTATCTGAATCAATCTACACTGTTTAGTCACTCTAACTTTATTCTTGTACATGATAGCCTGGGCCAACAATTTTTACTCTCCAATGTCTCTAAAATAAACTACCGGTAAGTCGTCCGGTTTGTTTATTTTTAATGTACAATATGCGACCACTGCAAGCTAGCTTGGGCATCACTTTGCCATTATAACCAGTTCGTTATATGGCATATGTATGTTGGTACATCTATAATTAAACATATGTACTCTCTAACGTTTATACGCTTATATAACAAATAATCATTGAATGGTAAGAGAAGACATTGAAAGAACGTCTCTATATATTCAAAGAGATACTTTATTCAAATTAAAAGAATTTGCATTATATAATAAAACTACTGTCACAGATATTGTAAATGAAGCGATTAAGACTGGCTCAAGAAACATGATTTAAAAAAGTCCCAATGATTTTATTGAGCATACAATTAGCTGACCATAGCAATCATGTATCGGAATGAGAATAAAATGGCCGTACTTTCTACGTATCATCTTTGATCAGCTTCGGGCACCATTTGCGTTTTCCGATACCACATCTCTGTATTAAATGCGAAAATGACATACATATCCCAGAACATATATGTGTTGATACCCTATATGTGAGACCAGAGCCATGAAATTCAAAAGTGCAGATGGTAAAACTGTTTTATACGCAGAGAAAGAATCTCAATTTGTTAGATTCCATCTCGATACAGATGGAAGAGTTTTTGGTGATCAGTTTTCAACACCTGAAAATTTTGATATGATGATAAAGCGTGAAAAATGGAGCGAGATTAAAGAATGATGCTTGAATTAGCAATTGTAGCACATCTGTCTGCGGCGTAATTGGCTTTTTCATTGATTATGTCTCTTTGTTATGATTGGACTTATTTTCAAATTGCTGGCTAGATGAAATTATAGTGCATGAACAATCAGATCGAATGAAGCACTTATAGAGAGCTATACGGCGGGTTACAAGCGTGAAAAATATCATCATAAAGTTTGACGACGAAATTGTAAACTGCGCTATGTTGGATGGGTTGAAGCTGATTGCGATAAATGTGGAGGCCATGAGACGATTAGACTATGCCACTTCTTTTGGCCTAAAACTATTTAATTATGTAATTATGTAATTATTACAACATCTATTATACGTCTATTATGCATCTGGCGATATGAATCCAAATGCTCTATATATGTTCATTTCTATTATAATATGTTACAGAATATTGGTGGGAACTTCTACTGTTACAATATTTGTAGTCAATTATTTTCTTTTAGATTTATGGTCCTGTTTACACTCTTTTTACCTGCCACCTAATACATAAAATATTACTAGGTCTTGTCTATTCCCATGAAACTTGTGTTCAGTTTTTGCAGGAACAAAAATTGATGTTCCTTGTTTAATTGAACGGTCTTCTCCATTTATTTTGATAAGTCCACTACCTTTAATCACATAATAAACCTCATCTACTGAGTGAGGTCCTTGGGTATCGTCTTCACCATCATGTAATCGCATAATACCGGCTTGGATACCTCTTCTACTTACAACATCTATGAAATACCCACCTTGAGTTTCAAGGTCAGTGAGAACATTGTTCAGTTCATAAATTTCGGTCATAAACATATTCAATTAGGATATAATATAGACTTATTTCCTCAATGTCTCTTGGAAATTAATTGACAGTAGAGCAGCTAATCAGTCATATTCAATTGTTCCAAACCACCGTTTTGCTGTATGAAGATAGACAAATCAAAAATCGACCGGCTAATATAGCCTTTGGAAGTGTAATTAGCGGCTATAGCCGAACTTATAGCCACTCTATCTACTAGCTTATGATAGGTATGTACTCAGCTCTCAGCCATCTATCCATATCCAGATCTGGACTACTAGGATACATGCAAAGAAGGATCAAGACTAACGGATACTGAAACTTGGCTTGACAATGAAATAAAGAAGAAGGAATATTACTTGAACAGTTTGGGTTGGGTAATAGTATAATAGACGCATAATTCATAATTCGTCGGAAATCCACATTGTCATGTCTTATAATAGATCGTCTTACCCTAATGTACATATGATTTGCTGCAACATATACGTCCGCTCCGATAGATAATTTTGCATATTTTCTCCTCATTAGCTTCCGTTCACTATAATACTGAGAAGCATGTGAATTATCTTTCTTAAACCCTGTCTAGTCTATTCCAGCAAATATTCTTCTGATGTTTGAAATTAATACTATGATGAGGAGATTATCTTCTCTAGTAGCGTATCATTAACCTATAGGAAACTTCTGAAGAGTAGTATAGCGAGGTACCATGACAGTGTTACTAGAATTACATTAATTATTAGTCGTTTCTGAATCTTAACACTATTCCCATCACGGGATTAATCTTAAGGCTAGCAGCTGTTAGTTTGTTTTTGATAGGCCACAGGGTAGAAGGAAACTTCAGAGCAATGACGCTGATAGTACTTTTCAAGTATTTGAGATCCAAAAAACTATATTGTCGTATGATGCATGATGCGAGACGACCGGCTGCGGAGATTTTTCGCAAATGATAGGATTCTTTAATAAGAGCATGAATATAAACATAAGCATATGTTCAACGGTCATATTACTCTAAATCTTAACCAAAATCTAAGTATCAAGAATGTCTTTTTGCTTTATAGTGGTGTTAGTGAACA
>NZ_QURE01000004.1 GCF_009898475.1 Nitrososphaera sp. AFS
TTGTAGAAACCAGTAGATTAGCCTAATCTTAATACCAATTTAGTTGTGCTCATCCTAACTTCCGATGGTCGTCGTGAACAGAGAATGTCACCTGAGTGAAACTGGTCAGTTCAAAATAGGGCGATAAAAGAAACTCAACGCTGAAAAAAATCAGACTGGAAATAATCGATTAGGTGTAGTTGCAATCCGGACATATTTTGATTTGCCAAAAGTGAGAAAGATTCTTGTCGCAGTTCAGTCTTGGTCAATACGTCATGTGGAACCCGAATGCTCATTTTTGTTTTATCCGCCACATTGATTTATCCTAGAAGGATTGTAAATTCAAACTCACAATCGATTATTACAGTGGTTCGATTTGATTATGCCTAGTTGTGGAGATTAAGTGTTCAAGCAAAACTGACAATCGATTATGTCTCCACCCTCCGTTTTGATTTTTTACGAGTAAGCAGATCTCATTCATTAACTTAATTACTATGCCGCATTACGCTATTGGGTATAGGATTACCCGCCCTATTCTACGTACGTTATTTGCTGTGTAATTCCGTCGCAATTTTGCTTTCTATGAGGGACCTTGCATTTTCGGCAGGAAGAGCTGCTATATCCTCTTTCAAAAACGGGCCATATTTATTGAAATCTACGCCCATAAATTGTTCCATTGGTTTTAGAAACATGATCACTATTTGTTTAGAACGTACCTCTTTTGAGAGCGATTCAAGTATTTCTGGATTTCCGATGTCTAATGCTTTGAGCATTTCAATTTTTCTCTTTCCGAGATCTCTCGCAACTTCCAAAAAGTACTTTTCCTCGTCTGTCATTTTCGAATAGTCTATTGGCGCGGGAGCAGGAGCTTTTTCTGGTCCTGATGAGTTCGGCATGGCTTCCAGGTGATCCATCATTTTCTGATACCGTGAGTTAAATAGAAGGTTAATTGAATCAGAAAGTAGTTCTATCATAGCACTTCCTATTAGGCCTTCTAGGCCCTCAAAGGTAGAGATCCTGAGGGCTTGGATGGTGCTTGCCGCGTTTGAATAAATATCAAACGGGACGGGTTGTAAGGTGGTTGCCTGAGTTTCTTTCTTGAGAAGGTTTACTATATCAATTATGGCTTGAGATCCATTATAGACGCCTCTATTATCCGCCACTTTAATCGATCCTTTTGATTACGTCAATACACCTATTTGTCTAATATGATTTATGCGAGTTTCCCAAGTAAACAATCTTTTTTGGTTCATTCATCTGTACTGACGCTACGACACACTAGACTAATGGATAATTTTTTCTTAGGTAGCAAATATTTAATGGTCATATAGTGAGCATCGCAACCATAAGATTATATTCAAAAAAGAGTGTGTGCGATAGGTATTATTAATTAAGAGCGCTATTGAGATACCTAAACCGCGCTAGCTGTCGCAGGTTCATTATCTCAATATGAGTGTTGCATAAATAAGATTGGAATCGGTCAGCTAACTAAAAGAAAAGCACATTCTTCAAACAAAAAACAACTATTCTATCCAGCAGAAACCTTACATTTACTAGGTCCTCCAAACCCCGTAAAGTTTGGAGGTCTGCACGCCAAACTAAAAGTTTACTTACTCAGGGACAGATTCGCATGCAATCCTTCCATCTTCAAGTCTCACAAAAAGAAATCGATTGTCTTTGAAAATAAGGGTTATCTCTTTGTCACTTACCTCCACATCTAGAAGCTCTTGACCTTTTACGCCATCGAATTTAGCCATACGTACCAATGTAAGCGCTTCTATTTAATAGTGCATCAACCCAAAAGGTCCTTCCGAAAGTTGCATGTTGTTTATGTGTGCTCATTCAACCAATTCTATACACTTATGTGTAGCAACAGCTCGCTAAATTGGGTGTCGACTTATCTTAGGTGTAATGACGTAAAATCAAACTACTATGACGAAAAAGAGGTTACACTAAGAGGATGGATACACCGCATTAGGAAGCAGAAGGAAATAACGTTCGTTTTATTGCGCGATGACAGGGGGGGAGTGATTCAGTTTACAATACCCACGAAGAAGGCTATTGACCTCACAATTGAATCTTGCATCCAAATTAGTGGAAATGTTAAAAAGGATGCAAGAGCTCCCGAAGGCGGATACGAGATTAGGGGAAAAGATCTGAAAATCTTCGGAACAGCGCCAGCAGACTATCCGATTGGCGAATATCAAAGCCAAGATTTGCTCCTAGACTACAGACATCTTGCAGTTAGGACTAGAAGAATGAGTACTATTGCAAAGATTAGAGCTTCTATTCTCAAATTTTCGCGTCAATGGTTTATAGAGAACGACTGGCTAGAAATCAATGCGCCTGTCATAGTAAAAGACGCCGTTGAAGGCGGTTCAAGTTTATTTGAAATTAAGTATTTCGATCGAATCGCGTTTTTGTCTCAAAGTGCTCAATTATATCTCGAAGCAATGGTGTTTGCTCTAGGTCCTGTTTGGAGTATAACTGAGTCATTTAGGGCGGAAAGATCACGCACTGTTCGGCACCTTGCTGAATTTACTCATCTGGAAGCAGAAGCTCCCTGGATGTATCAAGAGGAGCTCATGAAAGTTCAAGAAAATTTGGTCTCCTTCATAATTCAAAACACGCTAACCAATAATTCACCAGATTTCGAATTTCTAAATAGAAACGTTAAGGAGTTGAGCTCGATTAGCCCTCCATTCGAGCGGATGTCATACGGAAAAGCAGTTGATATCCTACGTTCTAGAGACTTCACCGTGCTTTGCGGAGATGGAGCTCATCGTAAGATAGAATGGGGAGATGACTTAAATATAGAATCAGAGCGTGAGTTAACAAAGGATTGCGTCAAGCCATTATTTGTTTATGAATTTCCGATAGACACCAAGCCATTCTATGTCAGAGAGGATCCAACCAAATCTGAAATATCTCTTAGCACCGATTTGCTTGCACCTCGTGGTTTTGGAGAGATTAGTAGCGGAAGCGAAAGAGAAAGCGACGTTGAGTCCATCGAAAAAAGAATTGAAAAGCAGTCTCTAGATCCCAAAGCCTATGGATGGTATTTAGACTTGAGAAGGTATGGAAGTGTGCCGCATTCTGGTTTTGGTTTAGGAATGGATAGGTTGGTCAGATGGATCCTTGGGATGGAAGACATTAAAGATGTAGTTTTGTTCCCCAGGACTATGTCGAGGGTTACACCATGATTTGGTTACTAGCCATAAAATTGAAGCAAAACTACTCTAAGTTTTATCATGTCTTGTTTAAGGGATATGCAGTATAACTTTACAGGCTTCATTATTGAAGCAAAATCCAGTTAATGTTAAATTCTCCAATTTGAGAAAACGGATACATTCAATAAGATTAATTGTGGAGGTTTGAAGATGTGGGTCATCTCTTTAGGGTATTCCGAGCGTGCTGACGATGCCGACGAATTAGACGAAAAGAACGAAGATGACGAAGCTGACGAGAATCGGTGAAATGCGTAGCCACAGAACGGCTAGAGCAATGGTGGGACTAAGTCCTAGCTCTTGAATGAAGGTAGGAACAAGGGTGGTCCAGTATGGGCATTCCCTAACTTGGCTTAGGATTGAATTGTGATGCGATGTCGAGACATAAACTTGTGAATAAGAATTAGAAATTAATCGACGTGCAACATACCGAGGATTGGTGTATGGTCTCCAAATAACTAATTGACTAGTCAAGTTAAAAGCCAGACTTTATTGGATCAAGGGGCTTCATTATCTCCCTTAATAATGTCGTCGCGTAAGAACCTGATGGCAAGCTAAACGAGACAGCTAGTGGGTCCATACCATCCATCGAGAAGTTTGTAGCGCACAGCTGAGCCTGCCGGTAACCTCCTCGCGTGCTCAATTCTTGCATTTCCTTGATGTAAAAGTCTTTTGAGACAATACCCTCAGATTTTAGTAAGCTCGTTGTGACCGACTCAAACCGACCCTCACGAGCTTGATATGCATAACCAGCTAAGCTAACGGCAGGTACAGTATTACATTCAGAATCTGAGGTTGGATCAAACCTCCTTACTTTTCCAAATTTTAGTGGGCCTTCAACTTCAAAGCACAAATCTCCTTGCTTACCTTCGAGTATATCCTGCCCTGCCAACAAAACTTCACTTAGACAAAGATTGAAAATGTATGACTGATATGCCTGAACAAATAATCGGCGTATATTTATCGGAATGGTTCTTAAAGCAATTATGTCGTCTTTGCCATCCAAGGCGGCATACATTAGGTGACGTTCGATGTCCATGCCTTTAGGCATACTCCTAACAAGTCCAGGATAGTTTCTGGGATCTTGGCTCTTTTCTCTAATTTCCTTATTTGTCGCAGAGTCGTAATGCGTTGTGTAAGATAAAAGCAACTCGACTGCCCTTTTGTAATTTCGACTTACTATTTCCTTGCCGACTAAATGAGTAACTGCCCGTCTGCTTCCAAACCTCTGCAAACCATAGAAATTTGCAATATGTTTTAACTCTCTCTTGAATTGCTGAGCGTCCATTGATTGATTTGTCCTAATTACTATAGAAAACTGGTTTCCAAGAAGTATGCTCTTGCTAATCGGCCTGCTGGTGAAACCTTTAAGGCTCAGCGAGACTTGACTCGTTCGAATTTCTCTCTTAAATTTTTTTAATTTGTTTGTCGTCGCATATTGTAAAGTATCTGCCTTTGCATCCTTAATGCCCAATACGCGTAGTTGGATGCCATACCTTTCTTTGATTTTTTCTACAGCGTGATTAGAGTCAATATTGCTCTTTTCAAGAACATAAAGTGGAAATTTATGGTTCTCATCTTGGTGTTCAGTCAATTTACCCAAGACAGAAGGATCTATAATTTCAACAACGTAGAAATCTTTAGTTTGTTGTTTGATTGCTCCACCCACTCCACCGAAGTCTGTGCAATAGCACTTTATGCCGACCTGATGGTCTATTATAGGTGCTTTGTATCTCATTGCGATCAAACCAGTATTTATCGGCTACTTGGGATAACTAACTGCCCAATTTTAGCATAAATCCAAATTCCAAGATAAAAAAGAATCTTTAAGATAATACGGTGAATTGTAAGTCTGCCAAATAACAAATGCTTCACCTGCAGTTTATTGCTTGGTGTCAACCTTATTTAACCAGTTTAGAAAGGGAAGCAAGGTACTCGAGGATGGTAACGAGTTTCTATCTTTAACATTGTATCCTAAAAGTACCATCCTGCCTTGAAGTTTCTTTTTCAGCGGGCTTGGAAGATTTTGATTATCAAATGGTGGGAAAATCTCGAATATTTGATCTTGCCTAAAATAAGCTATATGTTGAGAGTAACAATCTGTCAGGATTCTCGGGTCGCCGGCTATTCTTCTATTCCTCTGGACTTGTGAGGGATAATCAATTGTATGGTCACTGCTAAGCTCGACCGAGAGTTGCATTATGTTTTTTGCGTAGTTGTGCCGAATGAAGGTAGAATCCTCTGCTGTAGCCGAGACGTGATAACTACGTGCAGTGTTGGTTAAGCTTGCAATAGTTCTTTTTGCAAGATCAGTTGCTTCCAAGACGTTATTCTTGTCAGAGAGTCCGTGGTTTTTTCCGAAAATAAAGAAAACACCCATTAGTTCATTGCTATTAATAAATGGAAATTGTATCCTTCCCTCAATAAAATGAATTATACGGTGGCCTATATCTTCGGGCAAAAACATGCCCATGTATGAATCCGTCAAAACAGACATTATGCATCATAGGTATTGGGGTGTTATAACATAGTCGGATTATCAAACTTGGCTCAAATCCGAGATAATCCGAGAAGATGATTGTTTTTTGCAGGTGGGCATAAACCTCGCTATATGTAACCTATGTCAATCCAAACTGACTTATGACAGACATCTCAGTATTAGCGTAGCCTAATATTCGCCAGCCAGAACAGAAATCTGGCTCTTTTGTATGATTAGTCCTCCGCTTTGCGAAAGCCGTGCGTGAATCCTGGGTCATAGACCTTTGAAAACTCATATTTTTTTGGGGCAATTACGTCTCCGACTATGATTACGGCTGTTTTCACTATGTGAGATTGCTTTGTTTTTCCTGCTATATTGCCAAGGTTGCCTTTAATGATCTTCTCATCATTCCAACTTGCTCGATAGACGATCGCTGCAGGTGTATCCTTGGTATAGGATCCAGATGCGAGCATTTCTCCCACTACTTGGTCTATTAGATGAACGCTCAAATACAGAGCCATTGTAGAGCCATGCCTAGCTAACTCTGAAATTTTCTCTCTGTCTGGCACTGGAGTTCGTAGTTCTGCTCTGGTAATTATTACCGTTTGAGTATTGCCTGGCAATGTCAACTCCAAATTCATGGCTGCCGCGGCTGCAAGTAGGGCAGTCACGCCGGGTACTACCTTTGATTTGATTCCATCTTGTTCCAATTTGTCTATTTGCTCTCTAATCGCACTAAAGAGAGCAGGATCTCCGTCATGAAATCTCACCGCAAGTTTTCCCTTCTTTGTCGAATTTCCAAGTATTTGATAAATTTTCTCCCTGTCCAACAGGGCTGCATCGTAAACCTCTGCATCCTGCTTTTTGTACTCTAATAGTTTAGGGTTCAAAAGGGATCCAGAATATACGATCACATCAGCATTCTCCAATAATTCTTTAGCCTTGATGGTGATAAGCGATGGGTCACCTGGACCTGAGCCTACAAAGTAAACAGTATTAGCTTCTATGTAGGCCATCCTTCTTTGCTACCATTATTGAAAAATACTTTTCTACAGGGCCCTTGACGCCAATTAAATTCTCGAGTCTCTCCATCTTAATTATTTCCCCGCCAACAGAAATATCCTGAGCAATCGCTAAAATTGAGTCATTTGCGAATCCGGATTTAGATAGCATCTCAACTACTTTCTCGAAATATCTACCATCCTTAAGGAAGATAAGCGTATCGCAACAATCAGCCGCCTGTTTTACCTTTTCCAAGTCATAGCATGCTGGGACGATGGCAACCCAGTCGTCCCCCTCAGCAATACTGAGCTTTGCCTGAGCAGCAAATGCAAATATAGACGTAATTCCAGGCACGATCTCTACCTCTATGTCAGGATAATTGGAAACTAGCTCCCTGTAAATGTAGATCCATGTACTATACAATGATGGATCCCCTACAGTCAGATAAACCACTTGCTTCCCCTTGTTGACTGCGTCTGCAATCTGTTGAGCGTTCTCTTTCCATCTGCCTTTCAATGACTCTCTATCACGGATCATCGGGAACACAAGACTAACAACTTTAGCTGTTTTTCTGACATGTTTTTGCACAATTGAGAGTGCAATGCTCGCCTTTCCATCTCTGCTGGTTGGTGCAAAAATCATCTCTGCGGTCTCGATAATTCTTACCGCCTTAACAGTAAGTAGTTCAGGATCGCCAGGTCCGCAGCCAACACAAAACAATTTCATGCATAAATTCCTTTAGATTAGATTATTTATATTAGACCCCTGCGACCTTTCGTGTTGAGCGTTGCTTCATTCTAATTCAGTTATCATTTATGGCTTCGCAGCTGAAACTATTGTCACAGGATTTCTTGCGACCATCATAGTACCAGCCGAGATCACCTTTGACTTTGTGACGATCACCTGGGTGATATCTATCTCATAAAGAGAATTCTTCTTTATCAGGCCATTAATGAGACATAAAGTTTCAATTAGAATAGTGTCAAATACTATCCTGCCACCCGTCTTAAGTCTGCTAAGGGCTAAATCTGCAAGTCTCGTCAGGTCACCGGAGCTACCGCCAATGATTACCGCGTCAACTTGGGGCAAAGTTGGAAGAATCTCTTGAGCTTGGCCCAAGAACAAGTTTGCCTTCATTCCAAATTTCAACAGGTTCCTTTTTGTAAGATCGATTGCAGCTTCGTCAGAGTCAATACCAAACACTTGGCCATTTGGAAGCTGTATACAAAGTTCCACAGTTATACTACCACTACCACAACCGACATCGATCACCCATGAATTCTCCCTTAGGCGTAACTTGCTGATTACAAGTGCACGAATCTCCTCCTTAGTAATAGGTACCTCTTCAGATCTTTCAAATAAATTATCAGGGATCCCAGCTGTACGGTATGCCCAAACCATCCAACCCCGTTATTTTTGGGTCGGCTATTTTAATGGTGGCAAATTCTCGTGCAGGCCAGTGTAAATAGCAATCATAAACATTATTAACATGAAGATAAATGGGAATATCCCATTTGTTGCCAACTTACGCCTATCGTTCTTGGGAACGTTTTTGGCGATGCGTTTTGCTATTTGATAAGAGACGATATAAAAGATAAGCCCTATTAGTACCGCAGTGCCAATAGCCAGGCCCTGAGAAGTACCTGGAGCAATTGAAAGGCCTGTAGATATACCTGCGATTAGGCCTAGAATAGCCCGCATATAAAAAACCCTGTCTAGAGGATCCAATTCTGTTACTTGGTCCTTAATTTCTACTCGGTTTAATTCCTTGCGGTCTACGAAGTTTGCATGACACCAAACACTTTAGTATATTAATATGGTTTTTAATATATTCGTGGTCGGTAATACTAAGTAAGATGTTGGAATTATCTGGAATTGAGGTGAGACACCTAATAAATGAGATTAACTCAAAACTGATTCCAGGTTACTACGTTAGCGGCATCGTAGGAATAACGAGAGATACCTTCCTTTTCAAGCTACATCATTCTGTAGAACCTGACGTCTCGCTAATGTTATCAGTAAATGGATTATGGCTTACAAGATTTAGATTTAAACAGGCAGAGGAAAGCGATCTTCTTAGATATCTCAGGCAAGAAGTCGAAAGGGCTAGGATCGAATCTATAGTTCAAAGCGGAAGCGAGAGAATTATTGACCTAAGGTTCAGGCACCTCGATGACAGGGTAGTTACAATCATTGTTGAATTGTTTGGCAATGGCAACGTAATACTATGCAATGAAACGATGCGAATTCTAGCTGTTCTAAATCCCATACAAGTAAGGCACAGAATTCTAAAAAAAGGACTTGAATATCATCCTCCGCCAACCAGAGGTGCTGACGTGTTGGACCTTTCATTTGAGCAATTAAAAATAATGCGAGATAAGACGGAACCAAAAAATTTAGACATTTTACGTTGGCTGGGAAGAAATTTATCCATCCCAAGAAAGTTTGTAGAGCAAATAGCTGAAAGAGCTAAGATATTGGCTCCGGATATAGGGCATATCTCCGATGACGAATTGGCGCGGATTTATGAATCTATCCTTGATTTAGTCGCCAAGCTTAACAACGAAAATCTCAGGGCCATAATAATAGAAGATGAGAAAGGAAAAGCGCGGGACGCAATAATTGAACTGACAGCAGGGAGCCAGAAATCAAATTCCAAGTCTGAGTCCATAAGGACCGCCTCCTTCATGGATGCTGTAGACGAAGTGCTCACCAATGAGATCACCGATAGACTTGGAAGCGTAAAAACCACAGAATTCGACAAGCAGATAGCGATTATAGAGCACGACATAGAGGAACAGAATAAGGCAAAGGAACAAGTCATCTTGAAATCTACCTCAATTCGGAAGGTCGCAAGTAGACTAATGTCAACAGTTACAGATGCGAATAACGAAAGTCTAGATAATAGCTCACTTAGAGAAGGCCTAGCCTCCGATTCTGCAGATATAGTTTTGGTAAAAGGAAAGAAATTCCTAGAAGTCTCAGGCGAACGAGTGCCTCTAAATGGTTCAAGCTTCGCAAAAATTTCATCGCTTTTGTTCGAAAGAGCCAAAGAGCTGGAGAAAGCTTGCGGCTCTATTGACGTAGCAAAAACAAAGTTATACAAACAGTTGGAAAATCTTAGAAATAGGGCTAGCGCAGTCCAAAGCAAGGTCAGAATAGGTGAACAAACCTCAAAGGAATGGTACGAACGATATAGGTGGTTCATTACTAGCGAAGGGTTGCTCTCGATTGGAGGAAGAGACGCAACGTCTAACTCTGCGATTATACGAAAGCATTTAGCGGAAAATGACTTAGTTTTCCACGCCGAAGTTTTTGGTTCACCATTTTTTATCCTGAAAGGAGCAAAGCAGTCTGAGAATGTAGATCAGAGCATATTAGAAGTGGCACAGGCAACTGTCTCATTTAGCCGCGCGTGGAAGGACGGACTATCAAGCGCTGACGCCTATTGGGTCGAACCGAGCCAAATTAAAAGAGGGGCTCCGACAGGCCAGTTTCTCCCCAAAGGTTCTTTTGTGATTGAAGGTAAAAGGAACTACATAAAAGGGATCGGAATAAATTTGGCAATTGGTGTATCTAAAGCAAGTTCACACTACGTGATGGTTTGCGGTCCTTCTTCTGCAATAAAAAGACGATCGGAGATCTACTCTCAATTAGCACCTGGAGGCCTAGACCCCAATGCGCTATCTAAGAAAGTAAAGTCAGAACTAGTAAGAGTGACTTTGGGAATACTAGGCATAGAAAAACAAAATAGTGATTTATTAAATTATGTAAAGTTATTGGGCTTGGCAGACATAACTAGGACGATACCCTCTGGTCACTCAAAGATCATAATCACTGAAAAAGGCAAATCAGAAGCCGTTGGTTCAGGGATCTGAGCAAAGTAATTAAACCTAGAAGTGAATTAACTGTCGTGGTTAAGAAGGAGCTAACTAGACAGCATAGGGACGCAAATATGACTACAAGGGTTCTGGTTAGAGACATTATGAATAGTCCGGTTATTTCAGCAGCTCTTACCGACAATGTAAAGGAGGTTGCAGTCAAAATGAGAGATCATAAAGTTGGTAGCATCATAATAATGGATGGCGAAACTCCAGTCGGAATTGTCAGCGATTGGGACATCGTATCGAATGCGGTTGTTACTGACTCCAAGCCTAGCACTTTAAAAGCCGCTGACATTATGCAACAATTACATTCGGTAGAAGGGGAAGAAGGAGTAACCGAAGCCGCCAGATTGCTTAGACAGCACAACATCAAACGGCTTGGCGTCATATATAAACAAAGGCTAGTTGGCATTATTTCGGCTTCAGACGTAATAGCAGTTACACCGGATCTTGTGGATGTAATCTCTGAAAAAGCAGCGATAGTGAGAGGAGAAACTGGTCGTTCAGCGGGTCTCATCTCCGGGTATTGTGATGAGTGTGGGGAATGGTCGGATTTGTTGCAATTCGCAGACGGGACATTCTCTTGCGAAGAATGCAGAGGCGAACAGGTTATTAGCTAAGCCAGAACCTGCCTTTATTGTAGATTCGATGTTAGGAAGTGTAGCTAGAAAGCTGCGGTTCTTTGGGTTCGATACATGGTATACAAAAAATAAACCAGACATTGAGATAATCCTATTAGGAATAAAACATAACAGAGTCATCTTAACGTGTGATAAAGACATGTACAAGAGAGCTCTAAAATTGCGAGCTAAAGGCACCCTGCTTAACGGTTTGGGCGATTTGGGGGATATTGCGCATGTTTTCTTTATTTACGGAACTATGTTAAGCACTTTCATGCATGGGAGGCCTCGGTGCCCAGCATGCAATGGCAGGACTGTTGAAGTCCCCAAATCTGGTCTTAAAGAGGAAATTCTTGATTTTGCTGCAGATCATAAATTTTTCCGATGTTGCGGATGTGACAAGATATACTGGGAAGGAAGCCACTATAAGAGTCTCAAAGCACTTTCCAAGAGGATAGACGGACGAATACTGGAACTACTTAAAGAACTAAGCTTGTATACTGTAGACTACTCAGCCATCCCCAGATTAGATTTCGTTTCCTGGAGGATGCATTTGGCATGAACGGAAATCGAAAAAAAGGATTCACAAGTTAAAGAGTCAAATCGTTATTTGTGAACTTTGGAACGAAGAATTGAAGCTGCGGCATGGATGAATTCTATTTGGTCGCATTTACCATCAATGATGAAAATTTCACTCACATAATTGGAGTTCTTACATAGATATTGTTTGAATATTCGACGGTTTCAATGTTGGTAATAATACAAGCAAAATCATAACTGCATATTTGTTAAAATGAGGTAATCGCAAAGCGACTACGAAACCAATTCATTGACTGTGAGCGCCCGACCACAGTATCTACATTTCATAACAATTTTAGTCTTATCAATAACGTCTATGGTTGATTTGATGTCTTCACTGTTTGTGACACAATTCAAGTTGGGACATCCGAATATTCCTACTATTGAATCTGGTAATACTATCTTCCGCTTTTCGACCAGTCTGTATTCCCGTATAATGTTAATCGTCGCATGAGGAGCTATCAAGGCTAGCTTGTTAGTTTCGTCCTTTTCGAGAAATCTGTTCTCTACCTTGATTATGTCTTTTTTCTTATGTTTGCTGCTCGGCACATTCAAAGCTACAGTGACAACG
The DNA here is from genome assembly GCF_009898475.1 of Nitrososphaera sp. AFS. Lineage (GTDB taxonomy): Archaea > Thermoproteota > Nitrososphaeria > Nitrososphaerales > Nitrososphaeraceae > Nitrosopolaris. The sequence continues at coordinate 12,342 of NZ_QURE01000004.1, forward strand.
TTTCCTTCCTTGCCGGTAATGTTGAGAGCTCGTAATACGAACATAGCACGGCCATACTGTATATGATCTATCACTGTTCCATTCCTAATGCGCCTAACTAGGAGTTGGTTGCTATCTGACATTCGGGTGTCCTTAATCACCTTCTGATGTTCGCAATAATAAAGATGATGAACAAGAATAATTTCCGGTTCTATCCACCGCGAAATTTAAGTGGCAATCTCAATCCTACGCTTAGAATACTACGGATGAGCTCCATGTTCTCGAAGCTGGTGTTAGGACTGACAGTCCAAGAAAGCAAGCATCTATTTTTCGACACGCTTCAATCTTTGTCTCTATTGACAAGTGACTGCATATTAAGAAACATAGGTCTAAGTTCAGAGGAAGGTCCAATAATATCTAGTCTGGTCGTTCCCAGGATAGAAATTTTAGAAACTTTAAAGAGAAAACCCTTTTCTGAATACTCTAGACCCTGAAGCCGATCAAGTCTTTCACTGACAATATCATCGCTCTTTAAAATGTGCCCTCTTTGGGCAAAAAGGATTATTCGCTTGTCGGTAATCAAAACTTTATATCTCTTGTCACCATACCGAACGAGAGAATTGCTGTGAAATTTTACATTTTCTTGAGGCAACAGGAAATCTTGGAGCGGCATTGAAGTGGTGGTTTAGTCCCATATGAGGATATAAATTAAAACGAGTCGAGGCAATTTATCAAGATGGACAAAATAATTAATCCCACAAGGACCGATCTAACTCTGGCGAGGTAGACTTGACCTATTATACAGCACATCTTAGAGACATGTTTACTCTTTGTAAACGTAATCGTAAGCTTTTATTATGAATTTAAAACTGATATCCTTGAAACAAGTGGAAGCATCTCTAGCAACTAAAAAAAGGACTTTCAAAGATCTGGAAGAATTACCAGAAAACACTCCAGCAATCTTGCTTTCGGCGATCTACGTTGGTGAAGAGCAGAAAGTTTACCTCAAATTTTATGACTTGCAGCGACATATTATATGCTTCTGGCGGGATCGGACAAATCACAAACCGTATTGCTATACAAAAATGGATTACCTTGAGCAGCTAAGGAAGATAGTTGAATCTGAAAGAAAGTTTAAGCTGGAACAGACAAAAAAAATCGAGTTAATCAAAGATAAAGAGATAGATGTGGTCAAAATAATCGCTCCTGATCCGTTATCAATTGGTGGCACCGATAACAGCATCAGAGAGAAAATAACATCGTGGGAAGCTGATATAAAATACCACGAAAACTATCTCTATGACACTGGACTGATTCCTGGTGCATATTATGTTAGGAGAGGTGAAATTATTGACAAGTTTGAACATCAAATTTCAGAGAAGGTCCAGCTAGAGTTAAAGAGTCTTCTATGGGACAAAATCAATGAACAAGCAGGAGTCGCTGACAGCCAACAGTATCGCCAATACTTAACCGACTGGGCGAATCTACTTAATCAACCCATTCCCAACCTAAGAAGACTTTCTGTTGACATCGAGGTTGAATCTGAGGAGGGAAGAATGCCCACTCCACGGGATCATGATCGAAAAATTATTGCAATAGGATTTGCAGGTTCTGATGGTTACAGGAAAGTGCTTGTTTTAGACGAGACAGGAGATAATTCTGATATTCCATTTATTCAAGAAGCGGAAATCTGTAAAACCGAAAAAGAGTTACTGAAAAGGGCTTTTGAAATCATCGGTTCTTATCCTATCTTGGTGACTTACAACGGGGACGATTTTGACCTCCCATACCTTTATGCAAGATCTCAGGACCAGAGAATTGATCCTGCGACAAAGCAGCCAATTTCGAAGGATGAGATTCCAATAATTGTAAAGAAAGATACATTTATCAAGCGTGGAATTCAAGCCGAGCCAATCCAAACGAAAAATGGATTACATCTAGACTTATTTAGAACCTTTCAAAACAAGTCAGTTCAGATTTACGCCTTTAGCCACAAATATTCAGAGTTTACATTAAAGGCAGTTTGCGAAGCACTACTCGATGATACCAAACTGGAGTTCGAAGGCGATATTAGTAGTCTACCAAAACAAACCCTTGCCCAATACTGTTTGAAAGATGCCGAACTTACCTTGCGCCTAACAACGTTCAATGATAACCTGTTGATTAAGCTATTAGTGGTAATATGCAGAATAAGCAGATTATCACTTGATGACATTTCACGATTTGGAGTTAACCAGTGGATTAGAGGAATCTTATATTTTGAACATCGCAAACGTAGGGCTTTGATTCCTAGACGAGCAGAATTACAAGAGAAAGGTAGCGCGTCAACAAGTGCCATTATAAAAGAAAAGAAATACAGAGGCGGATTGGTGGTAGAACCAGTACTAGGCATACACTTTAATGTCATTGTCGTAGATTTCGCGAGCCTATATCCTAGCATTATCAAAGTTCATAATCTTTCTTATGAAACAGTCAATTGCCCCCATCTGTCATGTAAAAATGATCCAAAGCAGCATATCCAGAATACTACACACTGGATATGCAAAGAGAAAAGAGGCATAACATCGCTATTGATAGGTTCTTTACGAGATTTGCGGGTAAATTATTACAAATATCTTTCAAAGGAGAAATCATTAGCTGTGGAAGAACAGCAACTTTATAGTGTTGTCTCCCAAGCGATCAAGGTCATATTAAATGCAGCTTATGGGGTAATGGGTGCAGAGATTTTTCCCTTGTATTGCTTACCGGTAGCAGACGCAACAGCTACTATCGGAAGGAGCACCACAGCTAACGCTATTGAGAAATGTAAACAGGTTGGTATTGAAGTAATCTATGGAGACACTGATTCGCTTTTTCTAAAAAATCCTTCGGACAAGCGAGTGGACGAGGTATCAACATGGGCGAGAACGACTCTTGGGGTCGATTTAGAGATGGATAAGCATTATCGTTATGTGGTGTTCAGTGCCCTCAAGAAGAATTATCTGGGCGTTCTAGTTGATGGAACGGTAGATGTCAAAGGCCTTACTGGTAAGAAATCTCACACTCCTCCATTTATCCGAAAAGCTTTTTACGAGATTCTAAATATATTAAGCAAGGTAAATTCTGAAAGCGATTTTGAATCCGCCAAGCAAATGATTAAACACATTATTCAAGAGAATGCGAGTAATTTGGAACAGAGAAGAATTCCGTTGGAGGACTTAACATTTAATGTAATGATAAATAAATCTCCTGGCAAGTATGGCAAAACAGTTGGAACCGGGCAAAAAATGTCACTAGATGGAAGAGACCCAAAATCAACAGTTTACAAGGGTCTGCCTCAGCATATCAAGGCTGCCAGACTGCTTGTCGACTTGGGCAGGGACCTCAAAGCAGGTGATATTGTCTCCTACGTCAAAACTAAGACTGGTGAAGGAGTCAAACCGCTTGAACTGGCCACGCCACAGGAAATAGATACACAGAAATATATTGACGCAATGGAAGCAACGTTAGATCAAGTGCTTTCATCGCTAAATTTTCAGTTCAAGTCGCTGTTAGGTAGACCTCGGCAATCGAATTTGGACGATTTATTCTGGGGTAGCTAGTGCTATTTGGGGAAGCATATATTAATCAAGCAAGTTTATTTGGGTTGACTAAAAATATCGTCGATCTCAACTGTATTGCTCGCTTGTTTTGGTGTTGGAGTGTTTCAAACACGTAGAAGGGAATTTATTTGCTAACAAAATTCGGAATTGATTGTCGATTTGGTATTTTTGATTGTGTGTGCACGAATTACTTCAATCGAAGCAACATTGAAAATATATTCCCAAATTTACCCAGTTCCAGGAAGGATGTTATAGCGTACAACCTTTCAAAATAAAAAGAAACAAAGAAACAAACTTTGTCCAACATATTCCTTAAATAAATGACTAACTACCTAAACACTCTTTCCAATTATTTCATTTCACCGGAGCGAACTCCAGGCAAATATAACTTTGCAGATCTTCCTATAGGTATTTCATTTGAAGAGTCTAATGCAGTAATATATGGTGTCCCTTTTGAGATGACGACCTCATTTGGCCGAGGAACAAAGAGGGGCCCAGAAGCAATAAGACTCACTTCGGCGAGACAAATTGAGAGTTTCCTTTTTGAAGAAGGATATGATGTTTCGGATCGAGCTAAGATTTTTGACATTGGCGATTTGAAACTTTCAGGGTCTCATATCAACGTTCTAAGCAAAAAACCATCGATTATTACACGCGCCTTAGATTATGTGGGCAGAAAAATAAATCATATTACTTCGCTAATCTCTGAATTAAATAAAGTTCCGGTTATGATTGGAGGCGAACACACGCTCTCATATTATTCAATTGAGGCCATCTCCTGCTACGATCCCATAGTACTTCATTTTGATGCACATAGAGATATGAAGCCGGAATATCAAGGATTGAAAATGTGTCATACTACCCCATTTTACCACCTGATGAAAAATGGACATATACCGGGAAGGAACATAATTCAAATTGGGACAAGGCAAGCCGACAAGGAAGAAAATGAGATATCAGAACAAAATCAGGTTGTGACATATGATGCTTGGAAGATCCACGAAAGTCCAAGTGATCTTTTAGCTTTTTTACCAAAGGTGACAAAAAATGCAAATATCTACATATCATTTGATATAGATGTCTTTGACATGCCATACGTACCTTGTACTGGCACGCCTGAGCCTTTCGGTTTGAATCCATTCGAAGTTAGCCTCATTCTCAAGAGTATATCCCCATCTGCGAAAGTTGTTGGTTTTGATATGGTCGAAGTTAGCTTGAAGAATAACGATTACAGAGAAGCCACACTAGCATCCCAAACCATGTTTCGGATGCTATCCCTTTTGTAGGAGTTGCCTAGCGCATAATGGCCTCTAGAGTTAGTCTCAAGCCTTGCCTTAAAATATCCAATAAATAATCTGGTTATAACCGAACGAACAATTTGCGCCATAAATGGCGTTTGCAAACCTCATTGGAATGCTTGGCCTACTAGATTATATGTTTGATGCAGTTGGGCCAACCTAGAGATGTCTTCGTACTAGGCCATTATAATCGGGCGGCTCGAGAGATAAGCAGGTAGATTTAAAGGGAGATAAGGCATTCCCTTAGTTCGCAGACGGATTTCGTCAATGAGCTGCGATATCGTGACCTTGGTGTGCTGTCCCTGATTTCTCTTACGCACTACAAATACCCCAGCCTCTATTTCCTTATCACCGACTACCAGTGTATAATCAATCCATTCAACTTCAGATTGTCGAATTTTATTTGAAACTGATTCATCCCTGTCATCTATGTCACTTCTTATTTTCTGTTCAGTAAGCTCAGAGCAGATCTGCTTGCATTTGTCTAAGTGCCGCGTGCCGACAGCAATGATCCGAACCTGCGTATGAGCAAGCCAAAGCGGTAAAGAAGGTTTAACACCCTTGGTCCCCATCTCTGAACAATTCTCGAGTAATGCAAAGATAACCCTTTCAATCGCACCGCTAGGCGAGTTATGCAGAATGACAGGATTTTTTTTGTCCCCGTTCTCGGCGACGAACTCAATTCCATATCTACTACCATTTTCTATATCCACCTGGTCAGTAGACAGCGCAGAGGCTTTCCCAGTACTATCAACGAAATTAAATTCCCACTTCAGAATGAAATAAAATGATCTTTTTTTCCATAGCTCTACTAAGACTGGTCTTCCGAATTTGCCGACTAACTTGATTACGAAGTCTCGATTCTCATTGTAAAACTCTTGAGTGAATCTTATTGCCATCTCGAGCGTTTCTGAAGTGGAAAGACCAATCGAGTTGATAACGGTAGAAGAGAGATTAAATCTTTTTAGCAGTTCCTCCTTAGCTTGATTTATATCCATACAAAATGCATGACAGTCTGGCATGCTGAATGCCCGAAGCCTCCTCAAACCCGAAAGTTCTCCGCTTTTTTCCCTTCTAAAGCTATATCTGGTTAGTTCGTATAACCTCAAAGGAAGATGCTTATATGAAAGCATAAAATCCTTTGCCATCAAAAATTGTCCAAAGCATGCTGCAAACCTCAAAAAGAGTTGTCTATGGTTGTCGCTCGTAAGCCCATATTGTCTTGCAGGAAATCGATTGAAATAGCTCTCCATTGATGGGTGTTTAGAATCGTACATTACAGGGGTTTCAACCTCCATGCCACCATATCTAGCGATCTCTCGACTTACGTACTGTTCTATCAACGATTTCATCAATTTACCTTTTGGGTAAAAGCGCATGTTCCCGGGATCTGAAGCAGGTTCATAGTCTGCGATTCCGAGCCCTTTCATTAATTTGATATGAGACGGCTGCTCGTCTGCGGCCCTGCGCTTTGCAGTTTCATAATTCACGAAATTTCGTAGTTTCATATCCGAAGGTTTAAAATCATAGTCGGCAACAGGAGACATCTTTCCGTTAGGCTCTAGGATCCACCATGTGGATTCCAATTTTTCCTCTTCGCTAAGCGCAACCGAAACTTTTTCTCGTGGCCCATCCAATACACCGGTTGGTGTACTAGCAAGAGTCGCGGAAATATCACTTGAATTTAATAAATGTTTGAAATTCTCTGATAAAGGATGACCCTTGACTTGAACTGCGAAGCTTTTAGTCCATCCGAATGGTGCGCGGTAGACATCGAAACCTGAAGCCCTTGCAAATTTCTCAATCGACTTTATGACTGCTATTGCACTTTCGGCAGGAGCAAGATCGGATGATAAGTGTGCATACGGATAGATCAATATTCTATTTGTCTTTAGCTTGGCCAGGTACGTTCTGATTTCATCTGCTGCAGTTTTCGCGAGTCTCTCATCATCTCCATTCTCGATGGCAACCAGAGTCACAACAATATCTTCTAGGTGCACTTTTTCCTTGGAAACATCCTGCTCTGCTTGTGCTATCTCTTTAGAGACTGGACAATATTCCACAAAATCAGTATGTAGCTGAAGAAGCCGCATTTAATAGCCTAAAGTTAGTATAGTAGAGAAATAATAAAGTTTATTCATGCTCATAGTTGAGGGTTATATTATTGCCAGCGGGCCCTTTCGTTCTCCCTATCTTCTTTTGTGGATTTCTTCCATTCCTTGTAGTGCGCTCTGCACAGGTAGACTCTTTTGTCCGAATTGACGACCAAGTCAGTTGCCATTCTTGCTTTGCTACCGCTCATAGAGCGCTGGGCGGATTCTTCACAGCCTTGAACACTGCAGTTTACTCCTTTGTCCACCCTTCCCATGATTCCTTCACTTATGGAGCAAGGCAAGATATAAAGCTAATCTAGACAAGCGATAGTCTATTCCAAAGATATCAATGTATAAGAATAGGTTCGATTGCGTTTTAGATATCATGATAGTATTGCACTTGATTTTAGAAGGCTTTAGGACGGTATGATAAACACGGCTGATAGAATGACTATCCCTATTGTAGCGTCTGGAAAGAGTTTAGTTTTGAGTCGGAAATCAGAAGAATTGTTTTGTTTCAATTTCCCGTATTCAGGGTATATGGTTATCTTCAGCTTGACTTTCGAACATGAGTGATAATTTTGTTGCCTGTATGTGGCTAGTCTTGATGGAAATATATATTACTGAATATAAGCTTCAAAATGCATAAAGCATAATGACCTTTTCTAAAGGATAATTGAACAAATTGAAGGCCCAGACAAATAGAAAAAGGCCAAGAAGATGGGATGCCATAGTGGTAAGCCTTGGCATGACGATTGGCTTTTGCATCGTCATAATGAAGATTACTGGAAATTGGCCATGTCATCTAATAAACGTCTTTCATATTCAAATTATATCTTGTGATAGGCCTATGCTCGAAAACCTGTCTTCGATAGTAAATTGGCTCCAACATGTATTTTTTCTTCCCCATGTGTGAGTACAAATTCTTCGAAATACCTAACAACAGTTATTTCTGAGATTGATGGAATGGATACTTCCCTTCCTTCGATCAGATCTATAAGCATTGCAGGAAAGTTAGCCCCGGCCAAGGTTGTAAAAATAGTCCCACCTCCCATTCTAGGATTCACCTCTATAAGTTTCAGTTCTCCGTCGTTGGATTCTTTCATTTGCATACAGCAAGGACCCCTAATTCCAATGTGTTCAGCAATTTGCATGCATTCTTCTTCTAATGTGAAATCCCTCAGAATCTTCCCCTTTGTCGAGATTCCCGCCTTTGTTTGCATACGAATTCTCGGTACTGCCATCAAGGGTTTACTTTCTAAATCCGAAAGTACATCAACGGTGTATTCAGTCCCTGGCAAATATTCTTGGAAAACAAGATCATCACGCTTTGACAAAATATACTTCAGATCTGACTCGTCATCAATCCTGACTATCCCCTTACTGCCCTTGCCGAATCTAGGCTTTGCAAGAACAGGAAATGCACGAATTCCGGTGGAGTCTGCTGTGGTGAAAGGAAGTGCGAATTTTTGGGAAAGAGTTTGAAAAGTTAACATCTTATCTCGGCAGATCTCCAGCTTGTCTCTATCGCTTACAATAGCAATAGCTCCCAATTCTGCAAGCTCTTTCTGATTTTCACTATATGGGTAGATATCGAAACCAGATGATGGCATCAAAATGCCCACTTTGTGGAACCTTACTATATTGAATAGCTTCTCAATAAACGTGTGTTCGTCAGCCTCCGGAATTACCTCATTCACATCAGCCATAAAGAAACCCGCAGACAAAGAGCTAGAATCAGTTGCAACAATTTTACCATCAAAGCCGGCCATCCTCAAGGCTTTAATGGTGTTAATGCCTGCAGGGCCCGCTGATCCAGGAACTAGGATAGTTGAAGTAATAAACTTAGACAAATTACATAACCAATTAGAGTCGTACAAACCATATAACTTATAAGCATTTGTGCACCCGCGGGATCGTTGTCTGGTAATTCATTTATAAGGACGTTCGAATCGTACTTTGTGAACCTTTCAGAGGATTACCACGTTCACTCTAAGTATAATGATCATTCTGCTAGCGATCTTACGATTGAGAACGTAGTAAAGCAGGCCGAAAATCTGAATCTCGTGACTATTGCTTTCACAGAGCATGTTAGAACTACTTCAAGTTGGATTAAAGAATACTTGCAAGAAATAGATGCTATCAGCAAGAACACCGCCATTAAAATAATAGCTGGCTTTGAGGCAAAAATATTAGCAGATGGCTCGATCGATTGTCCAGATTTCTGCGCAAAAAATTATTTTATCGTGGCAAGCTTCCACACTCTTTACCATAAGAAAGATATCTGGCTAAATGCGTTACATAAAGTCATTAAAAATCCTTACGTTGACGTAATCGGACATCTCGCACCGGAACCTACTTTCCAGATTGAAGCACAGGAAATTGAAGAACTTGGTGCTCTGATGTCTAAGTACGGCAAGGTTGTTGAAATAAACGCCAAATATCACCGACCAGCTGTCAATTGGATTAACACCTTCGTCCAACAAGAAGTGAGGATGCATCTGGGGAGCGATGCTCATTGTTTAAATGAAGTGGGCCGGTTCAGCAACGTTATGGATTTGGTATCCCTCGTAAAAGAGAGGCGTATATAGACTGGAGGGAAGGTCATCAAGCAGTTTCTAAATTTAGTTGGAGAAAAAACAAAATCGGAAATTTTCAGGTTACAAAATGTTCTAGTTTAATCAGCATTGGTATTCTACTTGTCACTTTTTCTTACGCAAAGCTAGTTATTTCTTATTATGTAAGCCTGCAAGGGAGGATCGATTGCTGATGGTATCGACGAATTCATTCTTATATAGCAATTTATATACACCTCGGAGCCTCATATGTTAGTGGGAGACTCGAAGTCGGCAGCAGCGCTTGGAAGTTCTCTGGAAGTCAGATCTCTCTTCTCAAAATACGCGAAGGTAAATGAGCCATTAATATCCGACTACATTTCATCTATACCACAAAGTTTGTCAGAGGCGGTCTCGGCGATCTCAAAGCAAGTGGGCGAACAAACCACTAGTGAGATTGTGTTAAATAACAGGCTCAGATTACAACCCTTCATCGACAAATTTCATCGCGAGGCTAACACTGCCTCCTCCTCAGTAATGGATAAATTGAGATTGCTAAGCGATCCTGAAACTAGCATCTTTGTTTCTATCCATCAACCAAACCTTTTTGCTTTCGGGGGGATTTTCAAGAAAATTGTGCTTCTCCAGACGCTAATGAATACTATACAGCAGCGCAAACCAGCGAGTAAAATTGTCAATTTGTTTTTGATTGTAGATCACGATTTCATGGACGACGCATACATACGTCTTGCTGAACTTCCTAGCACAAGACACGTCGACGGCAGGCTTCAACTGCGAATGCCAATTAACGAGTCAAAGAGGTGGCAGCTAGTTTGTAACATGCCCCTTCCTGGAAGATCGATAGTCGATCATTGGAAGGCTCAAATCTTCAATTGGATCAGACATTCATTAGCTAGCAAGAGCCATGATACTGACCACTTAGCGGTTATGAATAATTTTAAGCTATTCTGGAGCAAGGTTGAAGAATCCTATGCATTGGCGAAGAATTATTCAAACTTCAACTCTTTTTTAATATCTCAGCTAGTAAATATGGAATGGGGTTACGATACTTTGTTCGTAAGATTGTCTGATATTTCTCCTGTTTTTGAGAGTGGATTCAAATATTTGATCGCAAATTTTTCGAGGTATTCTAAGTCATTGAACAGAGCAGATAATATGTTTCTTCATGCTGGGATAAATACCGGTGTTAGTTCAGCTTCCTACTTGAATGCACCTCTTTGGTTGCATTGTAATTGTGGAAGCAAAGCTTCCACTAAATTGCGCGAAGATCCCAAGGGCGAGATAGCATTAGTCGGTACGTGTATGTCATGTAAAACCAGTCTAAAAGTTGATTTGGGCCGAAAGAATGAGATTAGCTTGCCAGAGGGGACGATTCACCGACTGTCGCCGCGAGCGATCCCGATATTATTGTTGCTGGCTCGAGAGCTATCGGTCCTGTGTTACGCCTCTGGAACAGGCGGTAGCCTGGGTTATACAGTGGTTGGGGCAATGGTCTTTCGGGAATTAAAGATCCATATGCCGCTAACCATAATCTGGGCAGGTAAGGATGTTTACAACGGTATAGGGAGGTTAGAAGCTTTAAGACAGCTTCCTCATTCAAAACAAGCAGAAATTGCAGATTATATAGGAAAGCTCAAAAAAGAAGATTCAGAATATAAGAGAAAAATTGAGCCTCTGCTTGCAGACCGTAGACGTCGGGTCAAAGAAGGCCAACCTATTGATATGGTTTTAGACAGGTTGTTTAGCTTCAAGACTCAACAACGAAATATTCGTCAACTTTTACAGGTGGCCCAAAAGGTAAAGAATGCTTTAGAAACAAAATCTTCTATTATTGACTACGTGGTAAATTTTGGCATTATCAATACTGAGATGTTATGGAGACGTAATCTGCTAAGAAATGATAGTTTAGCAGCGGCTGTAACATTATCGCCTTAACGCATGAGTTAGTAGTTGGAAAGATCAAATCTGGCTCGTATCACTTATGGTTAATGCCAAAGTTTTAGTTACTGCCGCGGGCGGAATAGTTGCACAGGGCATCATTAAATCTCTTAAGCTTGCCAACAAGTCAGATAACGGCTTGAAGTACAGAATTATTGCTGCCGATATGAACGCACAGGCAGCTGGCTTGTACAGATGCCATAAGGGAGTTTTGCTCCCACCAGCCACTTCGACTCGATATGTAGAAAGTCTTTTAAAAATAGCAAAGCAAGAGGAAATAGCTGCAATTTTCGTAGGGTCAGATGAAGAAATACCAATAATTGGGGATTCAAGAAAAAGAATCGAATCTGAAACGAACGCTAAAGTCCTAGTTAGCCCAAAGGAGGTTTTGAATATTGCGCGGGATAAATGGAAGACTTACCTTTTCTTAAAGGAAAATAACCTGGACGTCGCTGCATCCACACTGCCTGAAAATGCAGATGAATTTGTTAGAGAGTTCAAATATCCTATCGTTGTAAAACCCAGAGAAGGATACGGGTCAAAAAATTTTCATGTGGTTGGTTCACACTCCGAAATGCATCAAGCCATCTCTAACATCCAAAGAGCTGGTTGGCATCCCATCCTACAGGAGTTCATAGATGAAAATCACGCTGAATATACTTCTGGTGTAACAATCGACAGACGTGGAGAGTATGTGATGTCATCTGTTTCAATCCAAAAGACTCTCAAAGGTGGACAGACGTATAAGGCACTTATCGACGATTATGAAGATGTGCGTAAACCATCCGAGGAAGTTGGGATGAAGTTGGGCGGAATAGGCGCCATCAATATACAGGCAAAGTTAGTAAGGAGGAGACTGAAGATATTCGAAATAAATCCGCGTTTTTCCGCGACTTGCCCCATGCGCTCTGTCGCTGGGGTAAACGAGCCTGATATTGTTTACCGTAATACAGTTTTGGGCGAAGAAATTAAGTTGAAGGAATACAAGAGGCTAGTCTGTATGAGATATTGGAACGAAGTGTATATCAGTTTTCGTACTTACGAGGGGTTATTGCGCACTGGTGCAGTAGGTCCTAACGATTCTCTAATCTCAGATTATTTTTGATTCTGATTTAACATGAGCTTGAATTTTACTGATTACCATAACGATACGCGAATCACTTCAAAAGCTTCGGCGTATTTTGTATTGTTCTGATATCCCCTATAAGCGGATCTTCCTGTTATTGCATCAATCCAAAGGTGTCCGCACCTAATCTTCTGTGAATCGAAGCAATTAAGCGCACTAGTCTTGGTTTCCTGAGTGGAGGTGATATCAACGTACAACTGGGGCCGAAACGCATTCTCTGTTATTCCTCCGGGTATAGTTGTTTCATACATGAATAAATTGCCTGTATCCCGCGCGGCCGCCATGACCGCCCTCGTAAGCGCCTGATGATCCTGATGTGAATCGCCAATCCACTGGGTGAATACGAACTTTGGCTTGTGTTTATTAATAATTCCATCAATTAACGTAACAAAATGCCTGCCAAACATTATTTGATCAGGGGACAAATCCAGAAATTCAGGAATCTTACAGCCCATAACTTTTGCCGACATCACCGACTCTCTTCTCCTTTCTTCTTTAGTATCTATCTTGACGAAATTTGGTAAGGTGGCAACTACCAGATTTACATCGTATCCCAGAGCAGTTAGCTTCGCTACCGTTCCGCCCATACCGATCTCTATATCGTCAGGGTGGGCACCAAAAACAACTACTGACTCCATTTTACTCAATGAAATGACCTCTGGCTTTAACGTTCAAATCGTGAATATCGGTAACCGATAGTTCGACGCGACCCGGTCTAGAGGTGCTATGTACGACTGCATTACTTTTTTCGAGTCTATAATTTCGATAATTCTGATCTGCTTGGATAGCTGCTGACAATATTTTGTTTTT
>NZ_QURE01000143.1 GCF_009898475.1 Nitrososphaera sp. AFS
TTAGGAGCAGAAACACCAGCAAAGAATCCATACGTAGCAGAAATGTACAAACTAGCATTAGAAGGAAAGCTGTACAGCAGAGCTATCCCATAAGATAAGCATCGACCTAAAGGGCATACCTACATATCTGTGCCATTAGTTGTCATGTGGTAGATCTGAACTAGCCGTTTGGATCTACCGCTACCACTTGACGCTCATTTGTATTGTAGGATGAATTATTTTACAAATAACACTGGTTAGAGCTACGATATTGTATTAGTTACACGATGATCAATCATATGAGGTGACCCTGCCACATTTCATGAAGTAACGCTGCTGCCTATTATTTAAAATCTGTTGTATGATTACGAGCGTGATTGCTTTGATGTAATCAACCTGTTCATCAATTTTGTATCTCATTTCGCTCTCCTCTTATTTGTTTAGACCTTTGTTTTGTATTACCCTTCTGGCATCTTGTTCTTACCCTTCTCTCATCGATTTCTTTATCCGAAATACAGAAAAATTACTATCTTCATACAAATAGTCTAATTCATTCTCCTTCCGTCATATCCGTGTCACTCGTTATATTACTCCTCAAAATTCAGCAATTAGTTCATTATATCCTGATTCTATCTCTTTGAACTTGGATTTGCTCTTCTCATCTACCTCTGATTTAACATCGGCATGGAGCTTTCATATCAAAAAGGGAATTCTATTGATAAAACTAAATGTAGCTATCACAGGAGAAGACAGATTTGCACCAACAATCTGGACATCGGCTTATTCCAAACTATTTCCTCAAATTTCAGTAGGTGAAGTCAATACTTCTACCACCACTAGTACCAATCCTATTCATTTATTTCTTTACTAGATAACAGGATGTAGTAAGAAATATGAACTTCGGCTTGATGAAGTAAAGTCATGTACACATGCCTTGATTATAGGTTTAATAACTACTATGCCGTAATAATTAATGGTCCCAAATGTATATTGCATCTCCGTATACAAAGGCCGAAGAGAAACATAAACACAGATGTAATGCCTGCGGGATAGAGTTTGAGAGCGCTGAGCAACTTAGCACTCATAATAGATTGGAACACAGCAGTGACGCCCATTCACCTGCAGGGATAGCCTGAGGAATCAAATCCATCAAAATTTTTTGTGGCCTAATAATTTGAGTTGGCCATGTCGTATGTTTATATTGGCCCCTAGAACACTGCTTTTTTCATGCGCGATCCACATTTGCGACAGGTTCTGCCAGAAACCTTTCTTCCACAAGATAAGCAAATATACGTTATTTTGGAGCCGCCACTAATGTTATTGTTAGCATGCTGCCCCTTATTGGTTGCAGTATCAGAATTAGAATTACTTAGACCTAGAGAGTTTAACGTATTAGACCCCCTTTTTCTAGTATAAACGATAAATCCTATATAAGCAGATAAAAACAGTCCTAGACCGAGTATTAATCCAAATAAGTGTGTCAATAACATACTGAGCCCGATACTGCCACCAAGGAAAAGCAGTCTGAATCTTTGAATTTGTTTCAAATTACTTGCTTTGCTCTAACTAAAATCAGAAAAAAGTAAAGCTTGGGTTATCTGTCCATACGTCAAATTAAATCTTGTAGTCGTCCATTGCTGCTAGTGGTAATTTAAGGAACACTTCAGCTCCATCATATCTTTGGACGTATGTAATACTCATTCCTCGTACCGATTGATGTTACAACTATAGAGCCACTGGTTACTGCTACTACACTCCCTATAGGTTCATTGTCTGTGGTTCTTACACTTTTGTTAACGATGTTGTCCCAGTTTAAAACTGCAGGTTCGTTATCTCCTTCTGCCACAGTCTTTTTCCTTTCAATCATCGGTACACGGTTTTCTATATCTGGAGGAACACTTACAGTCTCTTGTCCTGTAACAGAACTACTAGCCTGAGAGACAGCACCGAACCCAGCGGCACCTGTATTATATTTGCTATATTCTTCTACTTTAGGCGGACTGTTTCTGGAGAATGTATCTTTAAGCTCCCTTTTGGATACTTTAAACCACAAATTATGTCCATCATAACCTTCAACAAGATATTTCGGAATGTAGTAAGTTTTTTTGTTTGCTATTCC
This sequence comes from Nitrososphaera sp. AFS, assembly GCF_009898475.1. Taxonomy (GTDB): domain Archaea; phylum Thermoproteota; class Nitrososphaeria; order Nitrososphaerales; family Nitrososphaeraceae; genus Nitrosopolaris. Next base: position 2,099 of record NZ_QURE01000143.1, read on the forward strand.
CTTCACGGTAATAACATAATTTGTGCCGATGCTTTGCACTTCACCAAGATCGTCATCATTTATTCCTCGTGCTTCCTTTTTAATTACTTTATCCCAATTGATAAATGGTTCCATACCTCATATTGGAAGACATTAAATAAAACAACTATGCAAGCGATTGCAGCCTCTTGAATTCTACTGTTTGCTTGTTTGCAAACACATGAACGGATTTGTATTACTTTGCAATGTTATGCCTATTATATCATTAAATATTATACGATGACTTATTATATTATGATTCAGAGCACTAGAGTTTTGCGTGGGCGTACCAAAGTGGTTACTGCTACCGTAATTGCGTTATTCCTCATCTCAGGCCTTGTGATAGCAGCAAGTCTTTATACAGGAAGGGCATATGCACAAGTAAATACGTCCCCATCGCTGTCAGGTACTACATTTCCTCCGCCTATTTTCTATCAACTCAGGAATCAACCTTCTTATGCAATTACTATCCCATTTAGTTCCCTTGGCACACCTCAGTTTGAACCAGCAGATATATCTATACCAGCTGGTATGACAGTAATTTGGTTTAATGATGACAGCGGGCTTCATACTGTAACTACTATGTTTAATAGTACATACACTCCTCCACACACCTTGAATTCTGGACCAATACAAGGGAATGGTGGTTCATTTATCCAAACGTTCACAAAACCGGGTACGTATGATTACTATGATCAATTCGACCCTTCAGTACATGGTAGAATTACAGTAAGCACAGGGATGGAGACTGGTAAAAACTTTAATATGCTTGTTGGCGGGGGTGGTTTGCCATTTAGTCCAAGCCACGCCAAGAGATTTGTGCTAACTTTTGTACCTAAGACTGTCAAGATTCCGCCTACAATAGCGCTGACATATAACGTGACTCTCTTAAATTCAACTGGTAAGCCACTATACAGTCATAGATATGATACTGCTGATGGAATACTAGATCTAGAATTAGTTCCTACCCATAAATCACTAGCAAAGAATGCAACATCAGACTTTACTACATGGGGACCAGATTTCATAGGGCAAGAGTCTATTAGAAGCACAGGCACATTTCATATAAAAGGACCGGTGTTGGTTGACAATTCTCTATACAGTATTAGAGTCGGCATAGTAGCTAACAGCAATTCAATATTGCCTACGCCAATAGCAGATACATTTGCATTACCACCAAATAGCTCCACAAAGTAGGTTATACTTAAACAACATAAAGAAGAGAGTAGATACTTATAATAGGATGGAAAGAAGATACTAATAAGAGGAGTAAGACTCTTTGCGATCAGATATAGTATACATACATTTTTACGACCAAATTTATATCTATTCTGTGTAGTCATTCTTACAAAGTTAGATGCTAATTACGCTTGCACCAATGTTTTTTATTTAATTACAGATCTGAATTTGTTATATCCTATATTGATCAGAAAATGATAGTGATTCCAAAAACAACTGCTCTAAAAGTCTTTGGTGCAATTATATTGGCAACAGGGTTATTGACAATAGGAGGACTAACAAATGGCTCAATCATCAACCACGTTTCTGCACAGTCGTCACAACAATTTACAGCCAAATTGACAGGTAGCAACGGGGTGCCGCCCATAAAGACTCCAGCCACAGGTGTCGCAAAGTTTACCCTTAGTCCAAACGGAAAATCGCTAAGCTATACTCTGAATGTCACTAATATCAATAGTGTCATAGGAGCTCATATCCATAGCGGTAACGCAAAGCAGAATGGACCAATTGTACTGATTCTATATGGAAACCCCACTATGACAAACCCTCCTACAGGAAAGGTTAATGGTATGTTATCTAAAGGGAATACCACAGCGTCAGATCTTAAAGGTCCTTTGGCTGGTAAACAAATGTCTGATTTGCTGAATCTGATTAAGGCTGGAAATGCATATGTGAATGTGCATACCACGCAAAACCCAAAAGGTGAGATCAGAGGACAAATAACTTCATAGATAAGAACACGATAATAATAATAACCCGCCCATTTTTCTTTTTACAATAGTTTCAATCCACGTATGGTATCAGGATCTTAGCTAGGCGTACTTCAAATTTAAGGAAATGACTGAGGCCGCGATATTGTTAGTATTCTAATAGATTTGATGATTACAGCCATAGCATAAAATTGCAGGTTCCTGCTACAAGAGGAGAACACCCCTCATTCGATGGTATCAAACCTACTCAATGGAATATTTTTATCGTTTGAATAACCCAATAATTTCATTCATAGTTCCAGGCTCAGACTTTGTGTTGCTCATATAGAGCCAACAATACATATTAGAGAATACAAGCCTGTCTTTTGCTTCAAGTCCAGCAAGGTAACCTACTATGTTAGCAGTAGCAGCATCCCATGAATCACCTGCACCAATTAGATTTCTAATTTGATCTCTTTTCGTAGGACAAAAAGCAGCGTCACTACCATCAGACCATGCAGTATATTTCTTAGCATGATTAACAGTGTTTCCTGTTTTTATGGCAAATTCTTTTAGATTTTCTTGTGTCTCTTTCTCATTGTCTGTAATTTTCGAAAAAGAATTAGAATTAGAATTATAGTCTATTGCCTCTAATATTGAATTATACTCGTTTTCATTTACGCTCAAGATGGCGTTTGAGTCTCTTATTACTTTAAGCAAAGAAGGAATATCTTTTTTTCTTTCTTGCATATCGCCAGGGTCAACAAAATGCAGTGCTCTTGCCGACTTTGCAAATACATATTCTGCTAATGATGTACCTAAAGAATTACTGCTCCAGTCAACTACTGCTACTGCAGCAGCACCTTGAAGAGCTCTGACATCGTCTTTAGAACTTAGCGTTTCTGGTCCAAATTTATTATTATCTTTTATATCACTTAAATTTACTTGGAAACCTCATCCAAAAATTCAAATGCTGTATTATAGCCTTGTTTTCCATTCTTGGTATTAAGGTTTATGCCGTCTCCAAAAGAAGAGAATTTTTGCTTGAGCATATCTAATCCCATTTTATCTGCCATACAAAAAAGAGTCACATTCAATCCGAGCTTTGCAAGACAATACGCAACATTAACAGCTTTGCCTCCTGCTTGTTCATGTATAGAGATTCCTCTGACTGCACCGGTACCAAATTGTAATTTTTTGTCTATTAAATCAAATAATTCTTGCCTTGACTTTAATTTTATAATATGATCAATAATATAATCAGACACCACGACAACTGGAAGGTTAAGATCAAGTTTTAACAGCTTATCAATCAATCAATGTCATGTACATTAGAATATGCGTTCTATTATACTGTTGTAAATATTATATTGTATTACACAATGGAATATTATTGAAACCACATGTATATTATGGCAAGTATCTATCCTGTGTAGCTTGGCTTATCGTTGACTGATGGGAGAGCCTATTAGTGGCGTTTTGACTTTACTAAAGGCTCGAGCTGGAAAACAAATAATGATTTCCAAGCCGCATTCATAGTGAGACTACCCTTCTACTTCTAGACTGCACTAATCGATGTTATTTATCTGATGTTGCCGATAGAGTGTAAGAAAGCTCACACTACCCCCTTCCTGCAGGCAACAATTTCAGAACCTTTTAGTCTATTTGTTTTTTCATAATTGCTTTTTAGCAGAACCTGTAGTGATCATGGTGATGATACTTTTAAAACCACCGATATGAATCAACAAAAGGAATCTACGCAGACTGCCTTGATTGTAAATCCTAACTCAGCGGGAGGATCGACACAAAAAGACTGGGAAGATATCTACGGTAAGGTCAAAGGGACTCTTGGGAGTCTCAAAGTAGTATTTAGTAAAAAGAGAGGGGATGGAACTAATTTGGCAAGAGACTTGCTTAAGCAAGGATTTGATAAAATTATAGCTTTAGGTGGAGATGGTACTATAAACGAAGTTGCGAATGGCTTTTTTGAAGAAATTATAGTAGGGAGTTATCATAATTCCAATGGCAACGATACTGTTTTTGAACTACCGGAGCTCAGACCCATAAATCCGAACGCTATAATGGGTATAATTCCTTCAGGTTCACGAAATATTCTAGCCAAGTCACTAGATATGCCTGTTGAAATTATTGAATGTTGCCAGAGATTTTTGGATGCAAAACCACAGAA
>NZ_QURE01000032.1 GCF_009898475.1 Nitrososphaera sp. AFS
GCTGAACATGTATCAAGGACTACAACTAAGGATAGCATATTGTTTATAGAGAAGGAGTATACAATGAAAGCAGCACTAGAGTTTTTAGAAAATTGGATATGTCTGGCTACGTATATAGACATGAAGAAATTAACGGACAACAACATAAGCATCTGTATCTGATACAACATGATATGGGATGGGGTTAAATGGTTATACCAGTTTTTGTTTGATGAATTAAGAAAAAACAAAGCAAGAATAGAATTTGAGAAGACTGAAAATACCTTAGCTTTTACAGTTAATGAAAACTAGTTAAAGTCTAGAATACTGCGATTTTCGAAAAGCTGATTATTAAGAAATTTCATCAACTACTTAATCTCAACCCTAATTATCGAAATATAGAACTGTAAATTTGAAGAAAAGGAATGATATCAAAGTTCAGAGTCGATATCCTTTCCAAGTCTGTGAGAGATTAAATGGACTCCTGATCATCTGAATTATTCTCCTAAGCAGCTTTTCTAACCGCAACGGACAGCTTGAATTTATACACTATTCAAAAAGTATTCCATCTACCCGATTCAATCTGCACCAGTACGCTAATGCATCCGTTATCGAATCGTCCCAGAAATAGCAAACCTACTACAGCTATGCATTCAAACCTTGAATATAAATTTAAAATGGCTACCTATACCTGGTGTTATACATTGATGCTTAGTCAGTTAGTCCTGCGTATGATCAGTCCCTTAGTCATACTTCATTTCTCATTCATGCATTTTGCTAGTAAATTTAGTCTCCAATTTAACAATTCTACATGTGACGTGGGGATAGATTAGACTGATACCCATTTCTTCCTCTCCTCTCTTGATCTATGGCATGTATTAGTACAACCGTTGTCTTCTCTTTAATAATACTTGATGGGATCTAATCCGTTAGATCATCTTAGAGAAAAGCAGATATGATTCTATTCCCAAAAAATCATATTGTGTCTTCGATAAGGAGCTTTCGAGCATCGCTCACTGACCGAATTTGTGCTTATTTGCTTTTGTGTACTACAATTACAATTCTCACACTCAATTCGGTACAGACATCATCTGCTTTTGCTCTATCTCCCTCATTTTCCATTCAAGAGGTAAATACAGGGGTACATAATGGTATCCAAATAAATGGAACAACACATGCAGAGACAAAACCAAACTATAACTGGCCACAGGCGTCCTCATCTGATATACAACGAGTAACATACTTTAGCGATGGGCGAACGCTCAATGCGACGTTGTGGCTTGGAGGTGGAGTTGAAAAAAATCCCTCTCATGGAGTATCTACTGCAGTTTATGGTGAGTTGATAGATGCAGACAATAATCCCTCTACAGGAAAATATGGTGTAGATTATCAACAGGAGGTCCAGTGGAGTAACACGACGAAAAGTTGGAACAAGATATTTGTGCAATATTCCTCACCTCTGAACTTAAGGACATTAACCAAAGAACTGAACTATACCGGATTTTTTCAAAATGATGAGAAATACGTGTTGATGCCTCTTGATCTAAAATCTATAACGTCACCAGACAAGTTCAGAGTAATATATTACGCTATACTAATCTACAATGATTCTAGAATATTGCTAGACCTGACGCCATGGATTGACATCCCTCCATCGCAATATACCTTTTCAACGACTCCAAATCCTATAGTGGTAACACAAGGACAGCAAGAAGATGTCGGAGTACAGTTGCAATCAAGTAGTGGGCTACCACCAAAACTAGCTAATTTTACACCATATCAAAACTATTCGAATGTCTTGGTGAAGTTTAACCCAAACAGGTTAGACCTATCGTCATTTGGGGTCGCGCCACTTCCGCTGAAGATACAAGCCTCAAATAACGCTCAGATTGGCAAATACACAATTCCTGTTCTATTGAATTTGTCCACAGGTTCGGTCTTCCCTTCCAAATTTATCCAGCTTGCGAACCTGAATGTTTCCATCCCAACTCAAGGCTATATAAGCGGTAAAGGAAATCTATCAATATCAGTAGTACCGCCACCGAGTATTGATCAACGCATAAAAGACTTTTGGAGTGTCTACGGTTCTCTGATTTCGTTAATCGGTGCTGGATTTGCTGGGGCAGCTTCAACTTTTGTGTTTGAATATTTGAAGAATCGTAAGAGTAAGTCAGCCCCTATCCGATAGCATCTGAACAATAGTCTCGTGGACTATCCCAAACTTTCTGGCATTTTTTGAATGCGATGCATTTGATTTGTGGTGATAGATATAGGATGTATTAGTATTTGCATTTAGTTTAGGAATGAATGAATGAATGAATGAAATCAATGAATGAATGGGCAGAAGTACAAATGCAATGCAATATATGCCATAAGAATTATAAACAAATGAAAAATATCATGAGGCTTTTATTAATAAGCAGAACCAGATACCTGGCTTCAATTTCAATGATATTTGTCTTGATACTATCTCTTATTGTTTTAAGCATTAGTCCGCTGCATTTGGCATATGGATCTTCTTTTTCGGTAGAACCAGAGAAATTAGCTATGACACAAGCAAAAGATTGCTGTGCCCCAGTACTTTTGGTTCCCCTCTTTGCCTCAGGAAGTAATGTTTACATGGCTTGGACAAATAATGATACAGGTCATTGGAATGTGTTCTTTGCAAAAAGTATCGATGGTGGAAATTCTTTTAAGACAATGATTATAAGCAGTCCAAATAAAGGGAGTACAGTAAATCAAAATACAGAAATTTACTCTTCAGGCACAAATGTCTATGTGACTTGGTGGACAAATAAAACCGGGACGCTAATGCCGGTATTCGCTAATGCCGGTATTCAGAGCCAGCAACGATAATGGTGGAACGTTTGGGAAGATAATTACACTAAACAGTACATTGAGTGTGGCCCCGAGTCGATAAGAAAGACATAATCATCTTATACCGCGAAATGTTAGAATACAAATCGCAACTCTTCTATCCAATTTGCCAGTGCTCAAGCATCATTTAGGAAGCTGGAAGTCATCTCAAAAATTGAAGTGCGAATTTCACGCAGTTGTACTAGAGTGCCAATTTTGTCAGAATATAAACAGGATCAACGCAAAGGTACCATTTTATGACGCTTGTGCTCCCTATTCAGAATAGAAGTTTATACGATGTTTTAAGCAGATCTTGACATCGTCAACTTCTACTCCAATTCGTGAATATCGACGTATATAACTGATTTCCCCTTCTTAAAATTGCTTTCTGCCTCACATGTCCACTTTGCTCCATTTAGGTTAGTCAACTTCAGAGATTGAGTCCACATTTCACCCACCCCTTATCTCGATGATATCTTTAGTAGTCGAGGGTACAGCTGTCCCGCTACCGATTGAAACTATCATGTCACCCCTTTCGGCCATTTGTATGAATTTACCATTCCAACTGGAAGTGCCATCCTGATTCGATATTTTCTCTAGTGTGGAGAACTGAGTTTCACTATTTACCGGTTACAGTGCCCTCTTCATTGATTTCTAACTTTACTGAGTTATTTGTGATCTCTCGTATTCGATTAAGCGCAACCTTCGATTTAATTGTCAAGCTGTGACGCCTAGATTGGCGTGACTTTTTGTACTCACACTATTTTATATTTTTAAGGCTGTTCGTCCAGAGGATAAAATCCTAAAGTATCAAAATTGGGCGTAGAAGCCCAATAGGTAAGATAGCTGCCAAAGTCTAAACCAACCACAGACAGCTGCAAGGCTCCTATCTTGTTTGCTGAAACTGCTGAAAGCAGCGCTATGAAATTATGGATACGGCGCCGGCATCATAGGAGGGCGCGGGTGTGGATAAGGTTTGGGTACTGAAGATGGAGGACTGGGGGTAGGCATTAAAGGGGTCAGTTGAGGCCTTGCCGTGAGTACTGCATTGAGAATGATTTTATGTCCGTGTCTATATACAGTTAAAGTAATATTATCGCCAACAACCTTGTGTTGGTCAATATAAGAAGCTAAATCATCTATTCCTGAAAGTTTGTGTCCATCCACAGCAGTTATTATATCGCCTACATGTTTCTTTGAGTACTGGTCTATAGTACTTCCGTTCAATCCAGCCTTATCCGCCGGGCCGCCCTTTGTGATTGTATCAACGTATATTCCACTAAGGTTTGCTGGTAGGCCTGTGTTATTCTCTATCAGGTCTGCTGTGACTGGACCACCCCTAATCCCAATATAAGGGTGGACATAGTAGCCCCTCGAAATTAAAACAGGAACGATTTTTGATATGGCATTTGATGGAATTGCAAAACCTATCCCCGAGAAGGTCCCAGTTTCAGTTAAACCAGCGGTATTCATTCCTATTACCTGTCCTCTGGCATTTAACAATGGACCACCAGAGTTGCCAGGATTGATTGGTGCATCAGTTTGGATTACATTAGGTAACGAAAACCCTCCGCCAGCAGTGGCTGGTATTAATCTCCCTATACCACTAATAATCCCTGTTGTCATTGTATCGCTTAGCCCAAATGGATTACCAATAGCAATAGCTTGATCTCCAACTTCTACACTGGAAGAATTCCCAATAGCAAGTGGTTTGAGAATAGATGAAATCTGTTCTTGTTGGTGTGTATTATTTTCTGAGATTTGTAAAACGGCTACGTCACCATAAGGATCCGTTCCGACTACCTTTGCAGTATATCTATTACCATTTGGAAATGTAACATCAACAATGTTCGCATCTTCTACTACATGAGCATTTGTAACGATGTGTCCTACCCTATCATATATGAATCCAGAACCTAACGCGGTGGCGTTCGGTGTTTGAGGACTAAAAGCATTTGGTACTCCTTGTGGTATTTGACTTGTTATTTGCACCACCGAATTCTCTACCTGCTTGAATAGGTGATTAAGTGATGATGGAGTAACTGTAAGACGATTATCGTTTTTGGAAAGGGTTATATTGACGTCGCCTATTTGGTGCAGGATCAGCTGTGTTCGTTCTTGTGCCGATACCGACCAGGTGCTACCTAATAGTATTAAGAACGATATTGAAATTGAAAGCCGAACCGCAATGGACATTTTGTATAGGCGCAATTTTGTCATTGTAATGACCTATTTGTATGCTCTTATAAGGGTTCTTCAACTATTAGGCCCCACCAAACAGAAGATTGAGGGTCGATTAGATAGGTAATTATAATCTATTAGTCGCGGTTGCCTGATCTAGTGGTTCACGAGTGCACTTAACACACTAGACCCAAAAAAAAGGAGAATTGCTAACCTGTTGATCTATTAGTTAAGATGTCTTGATGAGCTTACGAAAATGATCTGCGTTTTTTGCTATCTCTTCATTCCAACTTTGTTCGGTATACCCATGGACTTCTAGTCCTTTTTTTGCATTTTGTAATAACTCTTCCTCGGTTTCGCCGTACATTGTATGTGTGCAGACCGGGTCGCCAGCATCTTTACAGTTTAGGCTTAAAGTCATCAGTAAATGATGTTACTAGACTAAAAATTAAGTCTTACTAATATTATAATGAACTAGATACTTAATAGACAGAAGCGACATGGCCTCCCAATATGTCACATTCCCAAGCTGTAAGATTTCACGGTTTCGTAGCCCATAAAATTTATATCAACAATTATATCCAAATCATAATGTCGAACCTTCTAAAACAAGACAATGTGTGATTGATTTAGTGCCTAGTTTGCTGGGGTATAATACCATACAATTTTATGAAACATGTATTGGCTAATACTGGGACAAGGCATTTGCAATTAAACATGGAATCAAAGGCAAGACTCAACAATGGAGTTGAGATCCCATTACTTGGCTTAGGCGTATACCAAACTCCACCAGGCAATGTAACGGAACATGTTGTCAGCTACGCATTAAAAATTGGATATCGCCATATTGATACTGCTTCTCTTTATGGTAATGAATCAGATGTGGGAAAGGCTATTCATCAAAGTGGGCTACGAAGGGACGAAGTTTTCATTACTACAAAGGTCTGGAACAGCGACCAAGGATACTCCAATACAATACAAGCCTGTGAAAAGAGCCTTAGACGACTCGGACTGGCCTACGTTGATTTATATTTGATCCATTGGCCTGTGCAGGGTCTAGGAGACGAGACATGGAAGGCTATGACTAAGATTTTGCGGGAAAACAAAGTTAGGGCTATTGGAGTGAGTAATTATGAAATTCATGATATAGAAGATCTTTTGCGAGCCTCAAATGGTGTTACCTTACCAGCAGTAGACCAAGTTGAATTCCATCCTTTCTTATACAGAACACAATTATCGAAGTACTGCAAAGAAAAGAAGATTCAGCTCGAAGCATATAGTCCGTTGACAAGGGCAAAGAGGCTCAATCATGGTACTCTTGTAAAGATTGCCAAAAAATATGAAAAAACTCCTGCTCAGATACTGATTCGGTGGGGCTTACAGCATTATTTGGTGGTGATCCCAAAATCCACTCACCAAGATCGTATTATGGAAAATTGCAAAGTATTTGACTTTCAGCTTGAGCAAGGCGATATGCTATTGTTAGATTCCTTGAATGAGAACTTGCAAACAGTATTTTTGGATTAGTATTGGCATCATGGCACAATAAATAAATGAATTAATCTGGAATCATTTTATGTTATTCTATCCAGATAGAAGTTTAATAGGGCGTAACAGATAACTGATTCTACAATTTCAGTATTAGCCAGCAGGTTGTTCACTCATCAAATTTTTCATATTAAAATCGAATATGAATACAGGGTTCATTATACTAGGTACGTATTACCTTTCGATAATTTTTAANNNTCTCTGAACGATTAGTATAGTAAGCTAAAATATTGAGTATAACTCTTTGTAATCAAATGGATAATCACTTTACAGGTTCTTATACGCTCAAATTAAGGTCACTTTCGTTTTTTGGTAGGAGTATCAGTCGGCCTATTTGTAGTCTTCATTATATTCGGTCAGTATATCAAGCAGCAGTAACAATACAACTTTCTCCTTAGCTAAACCGTTCCAATCTTGCTTTACTGAGAAGTATTTGGGGCAGTGTATGACTAGAAGTAGAAAGGTATAAAAAATGCCATTAACCATTCACCATTTATGCAGGGAGTATCGTTCGACTTAACTTTAGAACATTAAAGATATGAGGTAGTTCTTGGTTTGACAACTTTAAGAAGGATGACTGCTTCCAAACAGAATGATCTGACTAGATAAAGCTATGTCCTCTGAAGTTCTTGAAGACTCAACAAAGACATTAAAATTATTCATAAGATTGATGACGTCAGCGAAGTTTGAGGTACTTCTAATATTGCCTACCATTAATGCGTTCAAGCGTGAGTATAGAATTGGGGCATTCCATCTTCTTGTCGACTTGACATCAAAATCGAAAAGTGCTGATAGTCAGGAATTGTCGTCTAGGAGGATAGGAAGATTTGACCACGGTAAAGGCGGCGTAACCTGCAGAATTCTAACTCCAACCAATGATGAAATTGAGCAAATAATAATGGAGTTACGAAGATATAATCAAGCACGATCTGCTCAACAAAATCAACAAACCACTTTACTTAACGATAGAAACGAAAATCATAACAAGCATGGTCTTCAAATTAGACATTTAGATTCGCCCCCTAGATTGAATGTTACGACTGTAACTATTCTAGTCGTTGACAGAAGTTCATCTTTGGTAATTGAGAAGATCGATGACTCTAAGATGGAGTTTGTAGAAGCAGCAGGCTTGGCAACGTACTCGACAAGTGAGCCAACTGTCATTTCTTATGCTTCCATTTTTGAGAACTTTTGGAATCAGGCTGAGCTACATGAACAGCTAAAACTCCATGACAAAATGCAAAAGGAGTTTATCAACATAGCAAGCCACGAGCTGAAAACCCCTGTTCAATCAATCTTAGGATATTCAGAGCTCCTCCTGGAGCACCCTGAAAATTTCCAGAAGTTAGCAGAAGGTGTACGAAGAAATGCCCTTAGACTTGAGAAGCTCACTAATAATATTTTGGATGTTTCAAGAATTGATAGCAACAGACTAAAGCTTAGGAAGGAGGTATTAAATATCAATGAAAAGATAGCAAATGTTGTAAAGGATCTCTCACTGAACACTGAAATAAAGATAAACATCATAGAGCCCTCAGTTAATCCGATCGTAGTAGAAGCAGATAAGGTAAGAATGTATCAAGTGCTATCAAATCTATTGATCAATGCGATTAAATTCAGTCGTATTCGTCGGAATGAAATACCTAACGGCGGACATAAGGCGGGGAATGATATTACTATATACACTGAGGTAAGGACATCTCCTCGACATGAAGTAGTCATTGCTGTCAAGGATAGAGGTACAGGAATTACATCCCATATTCAGGATAAATTATTTTCAAAATTCGCGAGCAAGTCTGAAGAAGGTATGGGGTTAGGGTTATTCATTTCTAGAGGTATAGTAGAAGCACACAATGGCAAAATATGGGCTGAAAACAATCGAGACGGTGGTGGGGCTACGTTTGCCTTTTCATTGCCCCTAGATAGTACCTAATAGACCTCGCAGTTCCGATTGGGTCTATCGTGTATCATTTTATTGTTTACGGTCGATAGCTATGAGAGTCCATTAGCCAAATTCACTTAATTTATTATTGCAAACCGTAATTCAAGCACTAGAATCTGAATTGAAGGATGCTAATGAAACCGCAAAATCTTCTAATAGTTAATCTCCGTAATAGCAACATAGCGTCTTCAAAGGTTTCGAATTCTGCTATCTATAACTAGATCGTATACAAAAGCAGTTCCAAGAATCTAGAATGTGGCGGTTATGTTTAGAACTGGACTCTGCTCATGCATAGTTGTCTGGCAGGGTTTCAATTTCACTGCTTAAATCCCAGATTGATTGCTGCCGATTTTCAGGTTTGATATCGATCATCTTCAAAATACATTGATCAAGTTTCTGGGAGATAGTCTTATGAAATTTTGATGGGGGTGGTACTAGTTCTCTATTCATTTTATTGTCATATGTTGGGGGTCTTTTACGGGTCATCATTTCATAAAATATTATTCCCAAGGAAAAAATATCAGTGCGCGAGTTAATATTTCCCAATCCAAACCATTGTTCTGGTGAACAATATCCAGGAGTCCCGCCAATATCTCCTCCAGCTGCCGCTGTTAATGCCAGAGATTCTCTATTGATGTCTTTTCCGAGTCCCCAATCTGTAACTTTTATCTCAGCTCTATTGCGATCAGTATACATAATATTATCTGGCTTCAGGTCCCTATGGTAGATATCTGAGCTATGAGCTTGCGCCAAAGCATTACATATGGGCAAGATGACCCGATTGATGGTCCATTTCCGTTCAAAAACATACTTGTCATTGCTATCAAATCTCTCATCCATGTGTTGCCTGAGAGAACCTCCGGCTAAATATTCCATTATGTAATAAGGTGAAAAATTAGGGGGCTCACCCCCTAAGTTCCATTGTAATATTTTGACAATGTTGGGATGACTTAGCTCAGAGAGTATCTTAATTTCTCTCTCAAATCGATCCCTGTTAATCGAATCCAAATTTTTGAGCTCTTTTAAAGCGTATCTCCTTTTATCCCGCTCACCCTCTATCTCGAATACCGTTCCAAAGGCGCCTGAATTAATGGGTCGAATAATATTATACTTCATTTGGATATTTTACTAACAGCTTAGTAGATGGTTCGATATCATTTATAAGCTAACGCTATCAGAAACCAACTTTTGGTAGCGCAAGTTAATCTGTTCTTCTTATATTGAGCACCAGGGAGAACGTTTAGAATCGATAATATGGTAGGTTCTAAAAGGAATTTATCTGTATACTCACGATCAGCAAGTATATTTGGATAAGCTAAACACAGCTGGTTGTTAGCCTGATCAAATAAGCAACTTTATTCCATTGGGCAACAAGTAACGCTGACATTCTACCTCGTGTCGTTAGTACGCTCTGTAATAAAATATTCATTGCGCATGCTTTACATTGGATATTAACCAAACAAGAAATTCTGTTAGGAGCCTACATCGGTTTCCTTAATGACTCTGCCAGCTACTCTTTGTGATGAATTGAAGTTGACTTGGCGATTTTTAATGTAGTAAAAATAACGGTGCTTTATAATCTCCAGTGCACGTTGGGGATAAGTTATAAGGAAAACTACAGGATTAACAAATGAGTTAATTTTTTAGCAAAAATGAATTCAATATCCAATGTAGCGTTTGTAAAGCGCAAGTTGATTGCATAAGACATTCTTTTGCAAGACGTTAAAAAACGTGAAGCTTAAGCTCAATTTGCAAAGACTTACCTGCAGGCCTGATTTTTATAATTAAACAGCTTCTGAATTTGGACCCAACACACTTGTCTTAGAACCTGGGCATAGAAAATGACGTTGCTAAGATGATAAACCATGCTGCCAAAAGACGTTTAGATATCATCGCTTAAGTATTCTTAAAGGCCGACCTTTGCTAACATAATGCAGGCTTAATCCAGATAATGACAATCAAAGAGGAAATGGTTCGTAATACATTAAAATTCATTAAATTTTGTAGCCAGATATTGAAAGCTTGACAATCTGTTTAGCAGTCGTGATTTCTAAAATTCTTTGTTCTAGTAATAATTCTATTTATATAGTACACCTTATAGGTGGGTCTCATCATAATCCCGCGAGAAAATCGCTTTCAAAGAGATACTTGAGCCTTATCATGAGGCTCTGGGAGGGATTTATTCGAGCTAGAATAGCCATAATTAATTTGCTATTTAATCGTCCACTTGAGATATGGCCTATACACGGACATTCCTTAATTCATCGATCATTTAACAACAATTGTCAAGCGAATCTCTATTTAGACAGTTAATGTGGCGCATCGAGTATATTTCCCATGATAGTCCTAATTTCAAATTGTTAGAGATTCCGCAGTTGCAAGCTATGGATTGATAAATAGCTAGCAATAATCTTAAGTACTGATTGTATGCATAATGGTTCTAGAGAATATAAGTTGCCAAGATCTATTATAAATGGCATTGGATCAGCCTCATTGGTCCTTCTGATGGCTTGTTGGCTGCTTTCTCCTACGGGCCCTGCCAACGCCTCACATCGATTACATATATCCAGCAATCTTTTTACACCTCCAAATCAAATGCAGACCGTCCCTCGGGGACAGGCAATACCTAGTGGTCTTAATCCTCCCAAGAATCTCATAGTGGGACCTGATTGTACTCAACAGTGTCCACCACTAATTGGTACTCAAAAAGATGATATCATAATAGCCACATCAGTCACTGACGCAACCATATATGGCCTTGGTGGAAACGACTTTCTACAATGTGGAGTGGGTGCTTGTAAGGCATTTGCTGGACCTGGAGATAATGTCCTTGTAGCTGGTCTTCTGGATACTGATAACAGCAAGCTGTATGGTGGCTCTGGAAATAATATCTTCATAGGTGGGACAGGTAACGCGCTTATGGTGGGCGGCACAGGGAATGATCAATTCTTCGCTGGAACTGGTCATGATGTAATGATTGGAGGAGGCGGAGCTAACTACTTTGACTGCGGGTTAAGTGGTAGCGGTATAATTCTTGACTTCAATCCGGGACATGGTGACACAAAGGCATCAAATTGCAAGTTCGTGATAATGGCAAATTCCAACACAAACACCAAGCCTAATTCGTTACTACAGTAATCAAGAGACCCAGTCGATTGTCAAATTGCGTGATTTTGGAGTAACTCCCTCTCCTTTCTCTGTAGCCCTATCTATTGCACGATCCAAATTGCCTAGACATTAGGCAAGATGTATTTGAAAAGCATTTGTAGTGCTCAAGGCATAGTACCATCACCTACCACGAATTCAGTCTGTCATTTTTTCCTTTATTCTAGTAGCTATTAGATACCCTTTGGTAAGTGCGCAAACCTTAACTCAGCCTGGCCGTGCATAATATATCGTTGGAATGTAAGCCAACTTAGCCAACTTGGTATAGTTTCAAATGCTGCACGGCCTTAAATGCTGTATAAAGTTGCTGGGCAAAGACAATATTCACTGGTATTTTCATTATTTGTGAGTAATAATACTGTCAAACACTAGCGCTTATGGGAGTCGTATAGACTACTTCGCCTGGATTTATGCCTTCTAATATTTCTCACAACAGTACGCTTCGGTTTTTCGCTCAATTGCTGACTGCTATTATGTATCAGCATTATTGACAGATTTTAGATACCGATTCGGCATACAAGAACACGTCATCCAGAGATTCTAGAAAACCAACAGTTTGACAAAGATAGATTAAGGAATTACATTACAAATAGTAAAAAGTATCAAATAAAATAGCAAACCCATTTAGAAATCATAATACTGATCCCTTTAAATAGGAATTTGTGCATGGGCTACTAAGTCGCCGTGCTCAACAAGCTACATCCAGGTCCAGTCATTTGTCATGCGTGTTCCTGATGTCTCTCCGGCTTGCATGCCGGCGACATCGAAAATATAACATTATAATAAAATACCCTCCGGACTTGTGACTGTGTAATAATCGTAGATTGAACATCATGACGACCAGATTGAATGAGTGCCAAACGCACAAGGCAGAGAGTACCTGAAATAATGGACTTCCTTAATTGAACAAGTCTGCAATCCATAGGTCCGATAGGAATTGTATTTAGCTGCAATTGTGACCTTAGACTTTGGCTCCCCACCCTCCCTGCCGACTAGGTTCTTTTTGGTATTAATAGAACACCCATTTAATGCAGTTGATGGCTGATAGAAGTGAAATAAACCAAGCACTAATGGCACAAGCCTTTATTTTGCAATCCATAGAAAACGAAAGATCTGCAGAGGCGTATAGAATCTTATCTGAGAAAGCGGAAAAATTCTACGGCGTCAAATCAAAAGATTTTGATTATTCTTCAGAGAAGGCAACAGAATACCTAGAAGACATTGTGTTATTCAGACATATTGCAAGGGCTAACCAACAATTACCGGATGATCTTAGAAAAGCTGGTGTTGGTGACTCCGCTAGCTTACTAAGACTTTTGAACCATTTGTATGACAATGAAGAGTCAGGTTAATTTTTTTATCTATATCTGACTTTCTTACCCATATGCTTAGTCCATAACTTTTTCATAAATGTATACTGGAATTTCAAGGATGTGCAATGAACCTATTTCTATCTAAAATATGTATGCATGGTTAAAAGGAAATGCTAGCGGCACATCGGAATTATGGACTCATCTGTCTACATAGAACACGCTATGCTACCTTGCAACCTGCTACTAGATTATCATTCATTGAAAATTCCAATTGGCTTGTTAATCGAAGCTGTGCTGTCCCTTAACTGCGACACCACACGGTTAAACGCCATTAATTGAACCCCACTATTGTATATCATTGGAAGTGAGCTCAATCATGCCAAATCTCTAGTCCATTGAATCAGGTTCAACCAAAATTTAGATGAAGTCAGACTGAGTTAGGGCAATCGACAAGGCCAGGGTAATCTTTACTGTCACCCTAAGTACTTGCAGGTGGACATCACAGGCACCACAATAACCACAACAGAAATAGCATAAACGTCAACTAGCAGGTTAACCAGTAGAATGTGTGTGACGGATCATCTGACGAAAACTCTGTCTGAACGAGAGCACCAATAGTGCCGGAATCAGCCGCTAAATGGGTAAATAAGAAATTTAATAATAAAAGACAAAACTTATTTTTTATTCGAATGATATTTGAGAGTATAAGTACGATCTGTAAGTACTATTTCAACCTTCAAAAACATATTAATTATTTATGCTATAATTATAGCAGCTGCGCCGAAGTATTCCAAATATATCATAGAATGTTTTCCTAAGCGAGAATAATGAATCAAAAGGTATTAGCGATAGCATCAGTAGTAGCAGTGGCAGTACTAGCTATAACAGCTGTTGGATTCGCAATTCCACAACCGGTCTTCGCAGGTAGCTATGGATACCATCATCACCACGACCACCATAAGAACAATAACAATAGGAATAACTTAAGAGTAGATCAGCAAGTCAATCAACAAAACAGCTGCACAGGCGAGCAATCTAACGATGAAGCGCTACGACCAAATGCTGAATTAGGCAACAGCTCTAGTTCTGATATTGCTAGCAACGGTGTCCCTAGCGGTGGCAACATTGTTAGTGGCTCTTCTCTCTGCATCAACGCTGGAGATAACTCAGCCTCAGTACATAGGTAAACAAGTTCGGTTGTAACTAGTAACCAGACTCTTATTTTTTCAAACAAAAGTTGAGAGCGGATCTGAAAGAATATTATTATCCAACCAAGAAAGTTAAATTTGAGCCTGGATCTGAGAGGTTGATGTTGTAAATTCAAATATTATATAACGGATTTATCATCAAGCTCACTAGATACTTAGTCAAAGCAGATTCATTCCTTGTGAGATATACTTTTATGAGGTATTTTGGCCCCGGTAGATACAAGGTTAATGAAAGGAAGAAAAGATAAGGAAACGGATCGAAATAAAAAGCATAATAAAACTAGGAGTAAAAAAAGGCCTAGCTGTATCGGTAATCGCTATCTTGGGTTTGGCTATTATCTTCTTACCTTCTGGTATTTTACACAACACAAGTACAGGACTAAGTCGTAATGGGATTGGCAATAGCAATAACAACGGGAATGGTGTGGACCAGATGGGTAGGGCATACCTTATTAAACAAATTTCAAACCCAGCATACGCAAGTGCCCCTGCACTAGGTAGCAATAAAGCAAAAATTACAATCGTTGAATTTGGCGACTATAGGTGTCACTTTTGCGCTAGATTTTATAGATATACTAGCGGAAGCATAATCCAAAACTTTGTAGACACAGGAAAAGTACGATTCCTCTTTAAGGATTTCATTGTCAATGATAAACCAGGAGATACTACGTCGATGCTAGCCGCGGTAGCGTCTTATTGCGCTGCAGACCAAGGAAAATATTGGCAATATCATAATGAAGTTTACAACAATTCAAAAGGAGAAGATGTAGCCTGGGTAACCCCTGGTGTACTGAAACAGTTTGCGAACGGTGTGAAGATTACCGATATCAACAAGTTTTCAACATGCCTTGATTCCCATACGCATACAAATGTCGTACAGCAGAACAATAACCTGGCAGGGAATATCGGGTTGCAGGCGACCCCTAGCTTTATTTTGCTGTCAACTTCCAAATCACAGCCAGGACCTTACTTGATTGAAGGAGCATTTCAACAAGCAATTGAAAAGCTAGAGTCGTCTGTGTAAAAAAAATTTTGACGAGAAGAGCGTTACCATGGTTAGATGGGTTAACATCAGCTAATGTATAGAGTATTTCTAAAACTAGTCCACACTGTAGAAATATCTAGATATGTAAATTAACTGTTAATTTATCGAATGACAAGCGCAAGGCTGATGGACATTGAGTCATCATCTGATTAATTAGGGGATCATTAAAGATCGGCTGAGATTTACATGCTCAGAACAACATTATCCAAATTAGAATATCAAAAATTGATAGATGGAGCTACTTTTCAGGATATGACAAATCATCCGTTTGCTCCATTCGTATTATTACCATTCAAGCCATTGCTACTGGTGCCGTTAGAGCCTTGTGAGTTAGAGCCATCTTGACCATTAGCGATACCGCCATTTGCACCATTGGCATCAAGACCGTGTCCATCGTTACTCAAGTTCACGACATTTCCATTAATATCATGGATTCCTAAAATAGACATAGGCAATTGTTTGTAAGATAGCGCCTCTGTAGATGTGGCTAGTAACGTAATAGCTGCCACAGCGTATATCGCACCAGATGACAATGCAAAACTGTGGTTCACAAAGAATCAATTTCCTTGCACGATATATTTGAATTACTCCGCTACAACACGTAAGAATTTAGAATAGATTGGAAGTATATGCAAACACTGAAAAATATCTCATAAAATTCGAGTATATTATTATACTTGTAAGATAGAACATATGCCTAGTTTTAATCTTCGTATCTGAAAATGCTGCCTCTCACTGGTCAACGAAATACCTGCCCAAATCATTTTAAAATGTAGTTTCCACGCTTTTTCTTCAATAAAGCCAATATCACTACCATTACTGTTGCTGGGAATCCAACACCTAATAGGATTGCCTCGAATAAAAGATCTGGAGAGGGAGCTGGTGCCGATACTAAGACGTCAAATGATGCCAATGCAAGCCCGAATGAGCTTCTCTTCAAGTTGACTAAAATCTGATTGTGTCCGTTATAAGGAAAAGAGTATTTCAATGAGAAATCACCATTTGATACTGGTATGTTCAAGAATTTTGAAGCTCTTTGGAAATCATTTACTATTACTATGTTTGCTTGAAGGTTGTTTATTTTCTCGCCGGTGGTGAGGTTTCTAACACTAAAGTTTAGAACGCTAGGTAAGTCGGCTGTGAGTTTCTGGGGATTGTGAGAAAACAGTATCCCGAAATCACGTTCCTTGTCTGTCCATTGCTGCACCAATGGCACAGACAACTGAGCATAGAGAGTGGAAATAAGGCCAGGGCTTCCAACCCAAAGCAAAACTATCGCAGATATAAAAGTCAAAATATTATTGGGCATTCTATTATGTCTGCCATATATGATGCAAACCTGTTTGAAAAGTCTTGGCCTTAGAGTCTTAATTGAAGCTATGCAACCTAGTGACAGTGCTTGTAACGAACTAGATTCTCTAGAGTCACTTGACCCATGCTTGGCTTTGGGGAGAGGGTTCTGCCTCTTGGCTTTGCGATCTATTCTTTTGGTAGTAGAATAGAAGAAATGAACTCAATGAACCAATCACTGCGCCAGGAATTATCGCGATAAACGCGGCAGTAGGCAGAGTAATCAAAAAGTACGGGATTGTATTTGCAACTAAATCGGTAACGAGCTGGTGAGAAGGAAGAAGAAAATGTGAAAGTGTTAAATTAAACCATGGAAAATCAATTAGATAAAACGCAGAGCCAATGATTGCCCCACTGAATAGTACTTTTGAAGGGAGTTTTTTGACTAGCGTTGATGTATTGAGTATAAAATCAGAAAATATAACTGCAGAATATGATAGTAAAACATACCAGAGAAATAATGGCGAGTCCTTGTAAGAAGGAACAATTCCCGCAAATAGATTCATGCCTATCAGCACTATAGCCACAGCACTTGAAAACCCAAATTTATTGTTCCCACCAATACTTTTTGACGCGATAAGAAACATTATCGAGCTTACGAGGGGGATTCCAATTATTGCTATCATTGATTCTGCTATCGGATTCAAATTGAAGTTAAAGTGTTGGCCATGCGATAGTGGTAACGAAAAGATATGAATGCACCATATTGTAGTATACCATAAAGAAGCAAAAGCGGGGATCAACGCGGCTCTGACTAAAAGTTTCTTCTTTTTTGAAGTAACTTCACTCTCGATCTTTGAAAGCCCGATTACTACAGCGATAGAATTAATGAGCAATCCTGTTGCAAGGGTAAGGTGTGTAGGACTTAATAGGCCATCGATGCCGAACTGTTGATGCCACAAAAAATCTGCAGGGCCAGCCACAACCGCAATCGCAGACCCTATAATAAATAACTTAAGAGCTTTGGCAATAGGTTTACTGCGGAGCTCTTTGTTTAGCAAAAGTATAATTCCACACAATGCAGAGGTTATTGCTATTAGGCCCACTCCAGTGTAGAGTAGTGCATGAGAGGGAGTGAAAAATGATTCTGGTCTCTGTAATAAATGAGAGGTGACGTCCCAGGCAGTCCCGCCAATTTGCAAAAAAGAGCCCAAAGTTGCTATTAACAGCGCGCATAGAAACACATCCGCCGTTCGAATACTAAGAATGTGATAACGCTGATGCTGCATTTTCCTCAATAAATGATGTATAAAGCACCATAATAAACATAATGAAGGAATGGCATTTAGTGATAAATTTTGCTCATTAAACTGCCAGTGTGGTTCATGAGAAGGTATGGAATATGATAAATTATAGCAATCAGACGACACAAAAAGGCTGTAATACCTGATCAAAATTAGTAAAGGAGATTTTACTGACTTCTCTATCCTTTTTACTAGTTACCAGGACATTAAAATAGACATCCGTGACATGCAAGGTAACTCGCTATAACGGCTGTGCTGGATGGGGGATGATCGTGAAAATGCGAATAATTCTGGTATTCACTTTTAGACCAACCGTGTAAAGTTGATGGATTAGTTTCAAGAAAAAATTACAACTTTCGGATATTTTTTGTACGTTTCTCCCACTATGAATTTATATTCACTTCCGTATTTCAATAGGAGATCAAGCATGCCTGTGTCTAAGCTATCAATCCTTGATGCGATTTCGGATAAGGGCGCATCTAATATTTTTAAAAGTATCGCTTCGCTGGATTCAAACAGTGAAATTCTTATTACCAAATTGAACCTTACACGGAAGCAATATTATTCAAGAATGTCTGTATTATTGAAGGCTGGCCTCGTAAAGAGGTACAAGGGCAGATATTTTCTTACTGCTTTCGGCAAAGTAATATACGATGCTCGTGTGACCTTAGAAGCAAAAATTGACGACGCAATAAGCAACTATTGGAAACTCAAGGCAATCGATTCGCTTGAAATGCCGTCTGGAGATGAGACAGATAAGGTAATTTCAGTACTAATTGATAATGAAGAAATCAGGAGCGTACTTATGAAACAAATGCTATCTAGTTCGCCCGACATATCAGAAGCAGCAAATCAAAATGACCCAATCAAAAAATCATTGGTAACAGTCCCAAATAGGCGTTAAGATAAAAGAATCAGCCATTATAAGCGAGGTTCTAAGTCCAGCTTCCTTCAAGATTTGATTTGTACTGTTCTGCTTTAATCTAGGATGGGTTTTGTACTTTAATTTTCCTATTTTGCTGTTAAGAAAGCACGGCTGACAGACGATGTTCCAGTCTATCGGCTAGTCCATAATTCTACAAATAATAAATTAGTTAGATATGAGGAGAGTAGGCTGGTTTGCACGTAATCGACCTAAGTCACATGTGAGGTCAAACAATGGCGCAAAAGGGAAAAATGGAGTTGAAGCTCTAGACGTGGGATTTCTACCTGTATTTATCCAGATATCAATTAATAGCATTGGCCCAACTTAAAGAGGGTTTGATTTTGGATTCTGAAAAGGAAGACCGTGTAGAGCGTGAAAAAGTTGGTTCCGTCAGGACTCAGAATTTGACCATGATGGCAGACGTCATAAAAACAATGTCAGACGAAAAATCTCTTTTGATTTTCAACACCATTTACCTCGCCGGAGGAGACGAAAGTGAGACTATCCGGGACGGGTTGAAGCTTACGAGAAAGCAATACTATTCACGGATATCTCGGTTGCAAAAGACTGGCTTGGTAAAACGACAAAAGGGCAGATACTTTCTTACTGCATTTGGCAAAGTCATCTACGACTCCCAAAGGCTACTGGGCACAGCCATTAAGAACTATTGGAAATTAAGGGCAATCGATTCTCTTTGGTTTGACGAGAACGAGGTCCCGAAAGAAGAACGCAAGAAAATAATTAATGAACTGCTTGGAAATCAGCAACTAAAAGATATCTTGTTGAAGTAAAAATTAGATCGCGGATCTGTTGGGATAAACTATCTTCTCTCAAAATAGGAATAATAACAATGTTGGACTGTAACATTTGTGACTTCGGAGTCACCTTGCTATTGCAAAACCTCGAAGTGAGCAGACGTTAAATTGCATAAATGTTGTCTCTAATTTTTGCTTTCATCTCTGAAGTCATTTCGTTAGGTTTGATAGCATGATTCTCCCATGCGTGTTTTAGGGCATTCTTGGTTAACTCTTCCTCTGTCTCTCCTTCGATTATGTAATCGCAGTCCAGACCTATGCTCCTACACGTCATCCGTTTCATATTATACTATTACTTTAAAGATATTATAAATGATAGTGTTGAATAGGTTTGAAACATTATAAACTAAAAGGCTAAATCGTGCTCCAGCAAGCTTTCTAATCTGATTGTATACGTAAGTCTATAAGACTATTTTTTTGGCATTCATTTGCTTCTTTGATAATCATCCTTCTTTGAGGTATGGAGGCGGAGACTCCTATTTTATTGGCAATTACCTTTGAAACCTTGTCCCTTTCTTCTGTCGATTGAAGGGTAGCAGGCGATGCTTAACCAAATTACTATCAAAAATCATTACGTAAGGACCCAACTGACTTCAGGAAGTGTTGAACAAAGGAGAGCAGTTTCGTCCGCAGCCGGGTTGTTACAATACGCGTTTACTCATCCGGTATTTTTAAAATTTTGCAAACAATTGCGAAGGTGAATTGGGTGTTTATACTATAAATGAGTTCTGATACGTCTCTGAACAGGAACATAATCTCTTACCTGAACACTGGAAATTGATTATACTAGCTTAGAATCTATTAGAACAATTATCGGCTTTTTCATTCAACCAAGCAGGAATTGCTATTTTGGATAAGGTATCATGATAAGAAAATGATGTAATGCCTAGCTAGCTAGACACCAATCTTAGTCATCTCCTGATTACAAAGCATCTCAGCCCCATTCCTTCTTCTTCTTTCTTATTCTTCAGATGATACGTCGTAGTTAGTAAGCAGCATAACAAAACCAACTGCAGACTACAATTGGTCCCTGATGCACATACTTAATCGCTAGATGTGGTCTGGAATAAGACCGTCTCGTTACAAACAGCAATTGCACTTCTATTCTTAGACAAAATTGTAATCCCTACTTTACAGGGATTAGTAATCCATTGATTCCTCTTTTCTCCAACCTCATGAGGTAAAGTATCCCAATTATTAATATCACTTCCAGTGACTTGTCTAATATACCAGCGACATCGACCGCCTCAGGTCTGTTTATCGGGGAGAGAGGAGGCGGCATGGCAACGGAATAAATGTACAGACCTAAAAGGACTGAGCTGCCAACGAGTCCAACGAGATTGAGTATTACACTGTTTTTATAATATTCCTTGGCTGCCTTTATGCTACGTAATGATTCAGCATCTGTAGTGAGTGTCATGAGTACGTATACTATACCATACAGGAATTGTGCTCCGGCGGCTGCAAGCAGGAAAATGCTATACTCGATTCTAAGAGAACCATGTTCAGAATAGACCGCAAGATGGACCATACCAGCGCCGATTGCAAACATCATGACAAAATACTTGATCAAGACTTCTCTGCCAATCCTTGGCCCGGCATTGTCTGGTGTACCACTTATTTCCTTTTCTCTCTTTTTGCGATTCTTGTAGGTGATGGCTGCAACAGATCCAAACGCAGCAAGACCTCCTATAATACCCGCAAAGATTGCCCCATAGTAGATATCTCCAAAAGTCTTTGTGATTGAAGCGCTGAATACACCTCTATCACAATCACAATTAAGGTTCCCTTCTAGAATAGTTCTCGGGGGATCCACACCTACATGGCTGCCTCCGTTATCATTAGCGATACTAAGAACAATGTCGTAATTGCCAATTTGAGGAAAGGTATAGAAGAGAGAAAAATCGCCAACATCTTGTTTGGTCCAAGGAAACGCCTTTACTCGCTGGCCTGTACTCTCTTGGTATATCTCCACCATCGTATAAATATTGTATACATCATTACCATTGTAATCCTGAACACTAAATGTTATCTGCGTGGGCTCTTGGGGTGGTGTAAACTCGGGATCTAGCGCATCATATACATAGTATTTTCCAACTGCCGCGCCAAATCCATTATAATGAGGCAGATGTGTCAAGTGTGCGGATGCCCTTGTAATAAGGGAAATATTGTTATAATTGCCAGTACTAGTCAGAAATAAACATATAAATAGTAATATTACAAGGCCGCAAACGTTGACGAACCTGAGATAAGACAATTTTAACCTCAAACTAGCTCCATTTACACTTACACCAATATAATCGATAATAGCGATAATAGTTACTATGTAAAGGCAAAAAGTGGTGCGGTTGCAATGAGTGTATGTACCCATTCCATTGGAAATAGGCATCTAATTTGAAGATTTTAATCCTCCATGTTATTGAAGTTTAAAATTATTAACCCTGAAGAACATACTTCTATTCAATCGATTAGCTTGTCTAACTGCAGCGAGAAATCATGTTAGTCTGGATCTCGAATTTATCCATTCGTTTACAGAACCCGGAGTTAAATTCCATGAAAACGATTTTTATGTTATTCCTTGTAAGCCACGCAGTTTGGCCTATTTCCTTCAGAAATGGCATCCTTTACTTCCAGGTCTAAGAAAGGATGTGTGATTGTTCCAAAGAAAAGCAAGATCGAGTATTCAATCTATCGTCTGATCGTTTCCATCTGCTCTTTGTCCAAGTATTTATGATAATAGAAATGGAAATTTGTTCTATGTCAAGTATTCACTTTATTTTTATCCTTTAAGATTTTCTTACCCAGTATGGAACTTAGGTTAACGCTTAACCGATCGTATATTTTAGCTGGTATGGTAGTACTAGCCATACTATTTACGCCGATTACTATATCTATGTCATATGCTCAAACGTCTGTTACTTCCTTAACGCATGATAGTCCCCCAAGCCAAGGTAGAGAACATATTGTAAAGATTACATCGCCAAGTAAAGGTCAACAAGTAATTATTGGCAGTGACTTGACCATATCAGGTACATCTAGTGATAACACAACTAAGGATTGTTATGTTTCTGTAATCGTCAATGGTATTAAACCTTATCACAATGCTACCGGTAATGCTACCGGAGGTGAGAAAGATTTCTCAAAATGGAGCTTTCTCCTCACACCTGCCTATACTAGCATTAAACAGGGACAAAATAAAATTACTGCCAGATTTTTGTGTACCAAAGATCCTAATCTTGTTACACATAGCAGTGTTAATGTAACTGGAGTGCCTTCCTCGGCGCATAAATCTGCAAGCCCTGGCAAGCAACAAGCGGCGAACGTCTCAGCAACTGCGCTCCTAAAGAATGCCTCAATTGGATCTTCAACCCTCGTGAATGCTTCCACTGGTCAGCCCGCTACGTACGCTAGTGGTAGTCATAGTAATAATGCCACTAACAATACTGGTACTGAAACAAGCAGCAACCTTAGTAGCGGAAGTGGAATTGGGACTGGGATCGGGAATGAGTCTGAAAGTAGTAACACTGGAGACAAGATAATGTCATTGTCAGTACATTTTTCCAAAAAATCAGTACAGCCTGGTGATGAACAGACAGTGTCGGTTAAGGTAACCAATGCAAATTCGAGTTCCGCTATATCGGGGGCAACTGTTCTTGGAAGTATTACAGACCCATCAGGAGGGTCATTTAAGAAGCTCGAAGGGACTACTGACAGTACAGGAAAGTCATCCTATTCTTGGACAGTAGGCCAGAACGAAGCAACTGGAAAGTACAAAACGGTGCTGGACGTATCAGCTCCAGGATATGAGAATACCACAGCATCAAAAACCTTTGTAGTCTTCCCTGCAGCTTCGAACACTAATAGTGAGACCACAAATTTCCCGACCCTCTCGACAGGTGACCGCCATTCAAACTCGCCTTCGACTATTATACCAATCCCTCACATTCGAATTCCATTTATCAAAATACCATTTCACCTTCCGTTCCATTAAGTGTTCAATCATCAAGCAGAAAAGTAAAGATATGCAGCTCTTGCCGGTTCTAATATTACTAGAGTTACCTCATCATATACCGAAGGGTATGTTTCAAATTCTACGTGCTTGTTCTCTAGAGCTAATCGCAATTCATACTTACACAAGCTGGAGGTTAAACCTTAACAATATCACTTATAATAGCGGAACGCATAATTTAGCTATGAGTAAGGACAGCGGCGGCTCAATTAAAAATAGACCTACCTATACTTTTAAGTCAAATCCTGAGCTGATTGCCGAGTTAATAAAGAGTTTGGCAAGAAGTATAAAAGAAGGCTCATCAAAAATGACTAGGACGGTACAAATTCTTCATAAGAGTGGAGCAATAGGCGATTTGAGTCTAGCAGTTCGCGAGGCATCATTTGCTGCTCGTGACACAGCTAGGGAAATTCGGGATACAGCCAGAGATCTTAAAGAAGGCAGTGTTGTAGGTGATACCGCGAGAGCCATCCAAGAGACAACAGCAGCAGCTACTATCACAGTAGATACAGTCATGTCTATTGCCTCCGAGACCTTTAGACCGTATCCAAAAGTGATCATGACAAGGCTTCCTGAATGGACCGCATCATAACGTAGAGCATCCGTTATCTTTGTACGAGTGAAGATTTGTTTAAATGGAGTAGCTCGAAGCCGACTCCAATTTATTTCTGACTCTCTAATTTTAAGTTCATATTCGCGATTAACATCCAAGTTAACTAATGTGTGTTCTGTGCCATCGCCGCTTTCAGTGTAGTAAAACCCGGTTCGCAACTCTCACGAACTCTTGGGATATGACGACTTGAGTTTTTTCATAATCCTATCTAAATTCAGCCTCGTGTAACAGGTTTATCCATAGATTACTAGTCTTTTCAAGGTCTGAGGGGAACATTTATCATTTTATAACCAAAGGGTACAATTAAGGACAGCTTCTTCCCAACGCCAAAGCAATGATCGCTAGGTGAAGAAGCAAACCTTACAAAGACAACAGATGCAATTGTCTTCTCCTGGGAAAGATATTCTTATGGGATGGTTTGTCATGCTATATTTAATATTATATCAAAGAATAATGGATTGTGTCGAATACTTCCATGAGCTTTAA
>NZ_QURE01000144.1:0-2832 GCF_009898475.1 Nitrososphaera sp. AFS
TCTATATCAGTCAAGAAAAGCATTCTGATTGACTAATTGGAGGAATCAAGGATCATTTGTCTATCCTACTACTGTTTGCGAGCATTTGTATTTCAAGGCCACATTAACACAGATCTATTAATAATGCTTACAATTGAAATAGGCAACATTGTATACATCAATCCAAATCGATAACATGCAGCTTCTCATGAGCGATTCAAAGGATCGCATTTACTCGAAATTAGATCCTTATCTTTGGCGATAGGTAGCATCGCACCAATTCGGATCTAGCTGGGTTTTTAGATATTTAGAAATATTTCTAATCGTGACTTCTGTCACTCCTGCAGTTTGTGCAAAAACGGCTTGTCCTATACTATCATATCCATTAATCAAGCAAGACTGATACAGAATTGTGGCGGCAAGTCCCATAGGATTCTTTCCAGCTGAAAACGTATTTTTAGTTGCAGCATTCATGATAGCTACCGCATCATGTTTTATCTTCCCGCTTAAATTCAACTGATTGGCTATTCTAGTGATGCATTTCAACGGATCGACAATTGGAATATTAATATCAAGATCAAATATGATATCCCTGTACTCCCTTGAAACAGCTCTTCTTTTGACGTTACTAATTAAACATATCTCCTTGAGTGTTCGAGGAATTCCTTGTTGTCTACACGCCAAGTAGAGAGCAGCGGCTATCACTATCCTTGTTTCTCTTCCTCGTACTAACCCGCTGTTCCGGGCTTTCCTGTATATATAAGCAGTTTTCTCAATTATTGAGCTTGGTAGCCCAAGTTTGTCCTTCAGTATATCAAGTTGATCAAATGCAAGACGAAGGTTTCCGTTAACGCTAGCCTGGCTTCTAAGATCCCATGTTCTCAATCTTTTCATTAACGAAAGTGCGGATGAATCCAACACATTTCCACTAGCGTCTTTACGGCCTTTCCCCATCGTGGTGTACAATCCCATGTCATGACGGGCTAAAGAGGTAGGCGCTCCAGTTCTCTTTCTATTTTTTGATATTTCATTGTCCATAAAATTACGCCATTCTTGCTTGGTATCTTGAATATTGTTAGAGAGAACTAGGCCACATTCACTGCAGATCATTTCACCGGCATCCAGGTCTGTAATGATGCGATTCTCTGCTTTACAGATAGAACACACAATTGGATTTTGCATTATCGTAATGAGATGTAAAGTTAATCTATAATGTCCATAACTTTACTCAGGTATATAATCTGTGCATTCTCCACTACGGTGTATGCATAGAATTTCTACTGATCTAATTGAATAGTTGAGTCATTGACCTCACCTACTTATTATTTTGAAGCATGATGGCTAATAGCTCCGGGGTGATAACTCTGTTCTCGGTTTTCTATATCTTAAAATGGCCGGCCTGCTTTTTCCCCGTCGATTTCTTAGCTGATATCAAGCCACTTTCTTTCAGAGAGCTTGGAATCGATTGTCCTGCTGGAAGAAGGCACTCATTCTCATATTCCTTAGTCTCGTATTGGGAGACTCCTGATATAGCCAGTTTATATTGGGGAGATTATTAATCAGTTATACGAATGAGCTACGGAAGAGGTTATGGTCGCGGAGGTAGAGACTTTAATAGAGGCTTTGCTCCAAAACCAGTAGAAATAGGTAAGGATTATGACGTAGACGTAACAGAAATCAGTAGACAGGGAGACGGTATTGCAAGAGTACAAGGTTTTGTAATTTTTGTCAAAAACGGCAAAGTTGGACAGAAAGTCAAGATTCATGTCAATCAGGTAGGAGACAGATTCGCTACAGCTACAACTGTAGAACCGCCTACATAATAATATCCTCCACAAAGTATGAGTGTGACTTAAATTTACAGTAGTCACCAAATGCTAATTTCATCGATGGTTCAAACAAATAAGCAGGTTTGTTGATTCAAAACCGGTATTGTATACCGTACGCACGGTATTGTTCGCACGTGTGCGTACTGTATGCGATTATTTCGTATGATGTGACTAGGAGTGAATGATACCCAACTCTCTATCTATTAGATGTAAAACGTCCAAAACTTGGTGGTTTAAATAGGGTTAAAGCACAACAATCTGGGGTATGAGAAAAAGAAATTATTCATCAGGATTTGGCTCTAGATGCGAATGTGTATGCCATGGAAGAACAGCCACTAATGATTACTGTGGTTATTGCTCTACCTCACATAGAAGAAATGGGTGAGCTTAGCCTTATTTCAAAATTACTGAGTAACAAATTGGTAGAGATGAAGAGTTAATAGGATATGATACGTCTCATTTTCTGAAACAGTTTCAATGCGATTATTACGCTATACACTATTTGCTGTAAAGACAGCATTACTAAGTGTTTACGTATCTGAAACTATCTATAACAGATAGTGAGAAATGAGAAATAAGACTACGCAACTTAGATAAAAGATTTTGAAAAATGTATACTTATCTAGGTAAGATTAGTGACGTAAATGTACAAAATAGTAAACCTAGTACTGGTCCACACAGCGCCAAATTGAATTGTTGTCACTAGATTTGAATGGTTACAATGGGTTCCCACAAACATGTATTACGATGCTTGATGGAATGAGAACTCTTAGGTGGCTAGGCCTGTCAAAGGCAGCTAGTGATACAACCATTCAACTAACATAACAAGCTTAGCTCAAGTGTCTGGACTACCAGCCAGCCAGCTAAATCTATGAATTGTTTGTTTGCTCTAGATTCATAATGAAAATAAATAATATACAAGATAAGATTTGCTGGGTCATATTTGACATCAGCACATAAGCTCGCTCATAAGGGAAAAAATGCGTAAGGGTAATTTACCAGATAGATTTTCTAGGGCTAAAGA
>NZ_QURE01000144.1:2858-6097 GCF_009898475.1 Nitrososphaera sp. AFS
TGTTCCAGTTTATTGTGTTGCGCCAGTTCTGATTCAGTTTTAAATTTTTCCTGACAGACATCACATTTGAACTTCTTGCTGCTAAAAAAATTGAATTTCATTGATATTCTATCGAAATGATATGGGTTGCTTGTATAAAAGAGATTACAAATAAGAATTCTTTTATGTTCCATAGCTCAGTAACTCTAGTTCTATTTTTATCATTGCTAATCTAGTACCGGAATATGATACGAAGAATTCATGGGAAAGATCAAGCATGGATTAACGCCTGTTAATCACTATTTACTTCTAGCATTAATGTTTTCTTATGTAGTTGTTTTATTTGCAATTATAGGAGTTAACATTATGCCATCCAGATATTTTTAGTGCCATTTATTATAATCCTCCTTAGCATCTATTGCCCTGGTCAATTGTATCTCCCATTAATCAGGATTTTGGACGTTACAATTGGAGGAGCGATTGCGGTAGGATCGAAATTCTTCTAAAATACGCGCTTAAGTGCCTATTCGAATATGATTAGGGAATCAGTCAAAATATGTAAAGATTTTAACTCCTTATCTAGAACTCTTATGGTCATATTGTAATGATACTAATGGGGCTGTTCAGATGTGGTCGGAATACCCATTGCTAATCAAGATGGATTCTGAAAATCTAACTTGGCTAGAATTTGGTGTATACATAATTGTTTGTCTGTCACAAAAACATCTGACACCCATGGGCCAGCTTTATAGCCAATTATCAATAGAAATTGCTTAAAATAAAAACAAAGACTTGCTACACCCTCAGCTATTTAATTTTGTTTTTGGGGCTCAGCTGGCAATGGGCAATTGATAATATCTTGAAAAAGCGATTCGGCCCTCGCTACCAATTTACACATCGCTTCTCTGTTCGGTAAGGTAATTTGATTCTTGTCACAATACCTCAAAATCCAAACGATTGATCCACTTAAATGGTCGTATAGGTCCTCATTAATTCTTCTCAGTCTTACTGCACGGTCATAATGCATTATCGCCTTTCTTATGATATCGATTTCGTCTGTCATTCCGAGTATTTAAACGCCTTAATGTGATATCTCTTAATCACTATATATGCAAGTCAGTTATAACAATATATCATTTTGTTCAAAAATGTTAACTATAAAAACAGGAATTCTAACTAATGATGAGACTGAATGCAATCATTAAGAGAAGAATGAACCAATAGATCGGATAAACATTCTTCCAAACTAATGAATGCAAATAGTACAATACAGCTACAATAGTTGAATACGAGGAGTAGATATTGCATACTTGAACAGTACAAAAGATGTCAAGAAAGGATATAGCGAGTTTCTTATATTCAATACAGATGCCTTCTTTGTAGATGGCATGACATCAGAAAAATTAAGAAAATTATTAGATGAAACTAGTTTGAATACGTGGGCATGGCCATACTCAGCTTTGGTTCGGGAGATATTAAAGAAAGATATCAATTGGTTGAAGGCATAGATAGGCTCAAAAATTGGTCAATGTCTTACTCCAAATAAGGGTCCCTGTCAAACAACTGGCTTAGATTGAACACCCAGACAGGGGCCCCCTGGAGTAAAGGACAAACATTACTATTATTAGTTTACAAGTTTGCAGTGAAAGACTATCCTAAGCACCGTCAAACAAGAAATCATATCAGGTCTTTAATTCTTTTACTTATTTCGATCCACAGTCAATTCACGACTTTATCGATGGATAAGTCACCAAGATTTTATATTTAGAATGGATTGTAACGGTTGGGTCCCTAACGGGTACCCAGCGACAACCTGGATGAGGCTTTGATTCCAATCACAAACTGCAAGCGACTACACCATTTTGAGACATTCGATCATAGGTATAAGCAAGTAGCGTTTGCAACAGTTGGTTAATCTCCTACCCCATATACTCCATATTGAGATATTTGATGCCCTTACTATAGCCGGATCTAAATCTAACTTTAAATCAAGTCAAAGACAGTATGACAAAGATCCATCAATTATACGATATTTGCGAATCGTTTTTGTGCCCTAAATTGTATGCTACTAAAGTCGCTTTATCAGATTTAACCTTGATCTTATAACACTGATTTGTTCTTCAAGTAACCTCTTGTAACCATTCAGGAGCTGTTCTTGCTGGTCATGATCTTGTTCTCCTATATGAGTCATTGTTTCTTCAAATACAGTAATTACATCTTGCACAGTTGTACCGAGTGCCTGGATATCGTGAGCATTTCTTCTCGTCGGACTGATATTTTCTGCTGATTTATCTTTTAGTGTCTGGGTTTTTTCTTCCGTTATTGTTTTTGCCTTGTCAGCAAGAGAGGCAATAATCTCTTTAAATGAAAGTCCTGCATCCTTGACTCTATCAGTGATGCTTTCTTGACTTTGCTGCTCATCATTTGTAGTAGCATCTGATCCTATACTTTGGTCAGTTTGTCTAGATGTTTCGGATGAAAGCTCGGAGTCTTCTGAAGGATTGCCCATATTATATTAATGGACATCAAACCTAATAACTAATTCAATTAGCTTGTTATTCCTAACGATTTTATGCAGCCTGATCCCTATATCTTTAGGTGCCTATTATTTGTCTGATCTTTCTATCTCTTTGTCTTTGTACTCATGTTTTGGTATAGAACTAACTATTTGCTGGAGTTCTCCAGTAACACTCACTAAGGATTTTAGTTCTGTCAATGGTTTGACTGTGCGATCAATAATTGACAGTGATGGTAGAAGAAAAAGAATTCGTTGCAATTCTTCATTTGATTCAACATTCCAGACCGAAATTATCCCTGGTTTGTCAGCAAACGCATAACAGAATTTTAGTTTACCCTCTACACTATAGTCGTTATACAAGCCAAAAGTATGCGTTAATAGGTTTATTTTCTCAGCATCAATCTGTTTCGTATTGATAGAATCGATTACTAGAAATAACATTCTCATCTCACCTATTGTTTGTATCCCATAATACTATTTATGTAAAGATATTGCAAATCTATTACAACAGCTGATACATGTTTTTATTTTCTCTTATTTTCATTCCTTTCTATCCTATTCTTTTCTCTCTAATTTACATTATAGTCTTTTTTCTTCTTTAGCTCAATATTCATAGTATCCCATCATTACTACTATTACTACTAATACTATTCTTATTATTAACTACTACTTTTATTCTGCTCTTCCTCTTCTAGAAGCAGCATCCTCTTCTGCTAACATCCTAATCTCTTCTGGTGTTGGT
>NZ_QURE01000144.1:6122-6720 GCF_009898475.1 Nitrososphaera sp. AFS
CCACTTGGTACAGATATCCACAATGAACTTCCATCATATCTGTTAATGTATGACTTTGGTATGTAATAGAGATGTATTTTGGCTACTCCTTGTCTTACTACAATAAACTCATTTCCTACTCTTTCTACATCTCCTATATCCTCATTATCACTTGCTCTTACATGTTTATGAATTACTTCTTCCCATGGTATAGTTAGAGTTTCACCAGACTGCTCTGTTTGAAGAGCAACTCCAGGTTCCTTTGCCATAAATGGAATTCCATGTAGAAACTGTGGATAGGTAGAGTCCACTCTACGCTTGTGTTCCATATATTCTTGGGATTGGAATTCTGACTCTGTTGGAGGATTATCTCGTTCATATCTGTCTTTTATCTGATTTTTTGTTAGTGAAGTACGCAAGTTTTCACCATCAAATCCTTGGATATAATACTTGGGAATAAAGTAATGTTTCTTGTGTACTGCACCTTCTTTTACTTCTACATAATTAACTGCTACACTTTCTACCTTTCCTAAATCTTCATTATCAGTTGATTTAACTTTTCTATCAATAATTTTATCCCATGGCATGGCTACTGCATCTGGAATAGTTGGTGTGGATG
>NZ_QURE01000033.1 GCF_009898475.1 Nitrososphaera sp. AFS
ACACTATAAAGAAGCTAGCTTTAAATCCATATCTATCCAATATTGGTTTGGCGTATATCAGTTGGCTTTTATATCCATCATCGAAATTTATCATTACTACTTTATTGGAACTACTATTGGCTAAATTGTTGCCCTGATTTTGGTTAAAGATCGAAGTCGAATACGCTGAGGTGCCGGTAGATTGGTTATGACTTCGATCTGACGTACCAATACCACTGCTGGTATGGCTAGTACCACCAATGCCACCGGTCCTAACCTCAACTGATGGGATATTTGCTGATTTGTGATTATTTTGTGGGGATGATAGATTTAAAGCTGCATCAAGGGGAGTACCAGAGATTAGCGTAATTGCCAAAATAGTGGTAACAAAAATGACAAACAAAATTGTGCTTACCCGTTTCTCAAGATTTGACAATATATACGTATAATTGCAATGAGTATAAATAATGATCAGTACAATAGTCTAATAATGGTTGTTAATAGATATATTTATTAGGGAAATTCTGGTCGCTAACAATGTAACTTATACATGATTATTGTAGTATAATTACATACAGTATATACATGTTTTACCCACTATGATTTGCGCAAACAGTCGCGGAAAGGCTACGAAATCAGGGACAAAACAAATTATCAGTTAGTGGGAGTTAGAATCTATATTTGTATTGGAAGTCATATTTGCCGCCGCTTGACTGGCAGCAGTAGTGGCAAGGGAATGTGAAAGACCTGAATGAGCCTCAAGCCATGCGTAAATATCTGCTAAAACGTATCGTTGGATGGGTCCAACCCCGGTCAACCATTGAGATGAAGGATAGAATAGATGTCCTAGATTGGGATAAGTTATCAATGTATGGTCAGGATGGTTTACATCAGTTAGCCTTTGTTGCAAGATAAACGCTTGTTGAATTGGAGTCTGAGTATCATTTTCTCCATTGAGTATCAGGATACCTGTAGATTTGGAGACATTACCAATGATACTTAAAGTTGGAATCAAACTAAAATGGGATCTGATCAATACAGGGCATCCATCAATGTTGTTGCATTTGGATAGATTCAAAGCTGTTAGGTTTTCATATACCTTTATCAGAAAAGGCCTAAGCTGTTTATCAATACTTATGTAACCAGGTTTGTTTGTAGTATTATTTGCAAACTCCTTTTCTAGAGAGACCTTGGTGTCATGAGTACGCAAAAAAGTATGCAAAACAGAAGGCGGCACCAATGTATTTATCATTACTGAATACCTAAATGGGTTCTCTGATATTTGCTGTATTGATATCAATCCAGTGTGATTCTTATCCAACACTTGTGTAGCATACTTTAAGGGTAGGTATACATATTGATAGCGCACCGGAACTCTAAGATTCTGTGCTACCATGCCCATCAGTATAATGTTTTTTACTTTGGTCGAATTATCTATTGCAACCCTGGGAGCAATAATCGTGCCTTCGCTATGACCAATTAAGTTTATCCTCTTAGAATCTACTTCGGGCTGCTGCATTAGAACATTCAAAGCTTTCTTACTGTCTTCAATTAGGTCATTTATTGTAGTATTTCCCCATACGTTCTGGTTAATCGTTGAATTTGCACCAATACCTCTTTTATCATATCGAAGTACCGCAAATCCTCTTTCTGATAGGTATTGAGCTATCTGAAAATACGGCTTAAGTGGTTTAGGACCATTCTTGTGTACAAATCCTACTGTTCCATTCTTATCACCAGCACCAGAGCCACCAATAATAAGAACACCAGGAAATGGTCCTTTGCCAACAGCAGGATAAGTTAGTTGAGCATTTGTCTTTAATCCATTACCTAAGTCTATTACCAAATTTCTATATTTTATTATTTGTACGTATGATTGAGCTAATACTTGGTTTTGTTGTTCGAATATAGTAAAAGATAAACAGGATAATGTGAGTATAGCTATCAATAATAATCCCAGGGACATATTCAAACTTCTTGTTTTGACCAAATAGTATACTATTAAGCTGACACTTGTATTTGTATTTGAGGTTTCAAAGCATGCTTGTTGATGTGTTGAATTAGACCTATGCCTGAGAAGTGGATTACATACATTAGTGCCTACGTTCGACCTAGAGGCTAATGGAACACAGTGGTATTGATTCTTTGGATTTTAGTCATTACTGATGAAGCATTATATATTATCTGTTGGCTTGTTGATATATTATTCATATATGCAACCGTGCTATGTACGTTGACCATGTTGGCTTCTCGTGATATTCGCCAGCTACCCAAATAGCTGACTCATCAGAGGGATCTGAAGATGCTGCAGAATAATCCCCATATCTATCAGATAATTCGTTTGTTCTTCCGAGCTTGAGAATTTGAGGTTCTTCTATCGAATTAGGCAGATCACTTGACAAATGTTTTGATATCAATAAACTTGGATTTTGAGAATTAGAAGAATACCCAAAGATAGCACCAAGATTTCCTGCTTTGTCCATAGATAGGGCAGGATAATACAATGAAGAACCAAAAGCCCCTACATCAAAATCTTGCATAATATTGGAAGTACTTGTATTAAGTTCGATAAACCGGATGCATGATCTGCTCTTTGTATCATTTTTAACATAACATCCATCGTTAAAAGCTATCCATAACATGCTT
The DNA here is from genome assembly GCF_009898475.1 of Nitrososphaera sp. AFS. Classification (GTDB taxonomy): domain Archaea; phylum Thermoproteota; class Nitrososphaeria; order Nitrososphaerales; family Nitrososphaeraceae; genus Nitrosopolaris. Next base: position 2,626 of record NZ_QURE01000033.1, read on the forward strand.
CGGTACCAGATGGCGCTTTGCACACGTGAGTCTCCTGTTCCAACCTCTGGTTGTACCTGATGCGATGTAACAGAAGGGTAAGCTACCGCTGGTTGAATACCATCTGGCGGTACGTGGCTTGTCTGAATGTTAGCAGCTACAAGTCTAATATGCAAATCAGATAATAAACCGTCAACAAAGAACACCTGAAGGCCATTATGACCAAAATCACCTACAGTAGTTATTAAGAGAGCGGTTGTAGGACTAAGTGCTTGTACAGCATGTAACGAAAAGTAATTTATATTTGATTCAGATTGTCTGAATTCTACAGCTTTGGATCCTGTTAGTATCTGAGTTTTGTTGGCAATAGTAAATTGTACACCTCTAATTCTGGAGGGTGGTTGTCAGAGTACCAGTTGCAATTATCAGCCCAGTTATTAGCAGTGATCACAATTTTATCTTTACTAACTCCAATAAAAGGCTGATCGGAACAATTGTCAGGCTGGAATCCAAAAGGAAAATTGTATATTTCCCATATACCAGTTGGATCTCCTGTATGGGAAACAGCTACTCGAATGCTATGCTCAGTAGTATCTGAAATTGAGGCAAACCACCTTCCAGACTGGCTATCATATGTTAGAATAGGATCACTCATACCACTGTCTATGTTAGAAGACAAGGTCCCAATTTTATTAGGATTGAAGAACTGTTCAAGACTAAATTCTTTCACAATAGATCCGCTTTTTGTATAAATAGTTCCTTCTAAATTGACCATTTCTATTACATAAGTAGGTCCAGCTGCAAGATGTACATCCGGTGGGACACAGCAATTCTGCTCTAGTCCTTTAAACTGTACAATGAACGGAGAGGATGAAGAGGACCTAGCATGATTGAATCTGCTTTCGTTAAAAATTCCGGCAGTTGATGAGGAGGAGGAGGGAACATGGATTTGCAAAACCTTAGTGGCAGGCCGTAATGCTTCTGATGCATTCTTTGCGGCTTTATAAGCTACATAATCCTCGGTTAGAAAACATGCAGTTGAACCAGAGAACACAAATGGTTTGAATTTGTGTCCTTGTAAACTGTTTACGTTTACATTGCCCACCAGAGAAACTATACCCGTAGTATTATTCAATTTAAAATCTACGTCAGACTTTGAAGTAGAGAAGGACGAGCTACTGAGATGATCTTGTGGAGAACTTGAATTCTGAAATATGGAAGCATAACCTCTTGCTAGGGTAGTGGCCTCAAAGTTTCCAACAGATATGAACAAAGTGATTACTGTTATAACGAGGACAAGAACTGATTCAGTAAGCAGATAAGACTGTTTCATTAATTTACTAATTCATCATTATATGTTATCTCTTTTATTAACAATGAGAAATATTTTGTTTTTCGATGATGTCTCGTATAACTTCTATTTGTACAAACAACACATAATTAGTACAGGTTTTCAATTGTCCGATTCTATTTTTAGGTATGAAATGTGCAGAGTGCGAACGCACACCTTTGGATTGCAGGGATTTTGGATTTCAGTATGCATCAAGAAAGTATGCTGTCTTCCTAGAAAAGAATATACAGTAAATAGATTCCTCAGTAATGTTATAAATATCTATGCAACCGCTTTAGCAATAGAAGTTTTGTATATATGCGCAGAGAGGGCTTTTGGGTTTTTACATTGGAACGTTATTCTATATGTAACTTCCTTTATGTCTGAATATTTTTTGTATAATTTGTGAAAAATTATCGTTTTCAATCCTATCACTTACATAGGGTTTTATTCGCATATCCAGTAAGCAAGCAGCCAATCTGAGAACCAAACTGATACCCCGCAGCAGTCCAATTCACACTCCCTATTTGTCTATGTCTTGTTTGATTACCTAATCAATCCATATAGCCTTTTGGGGAAAATGGATAGTTCTGTGCTGTCTGGTTCTGATTAGTTTGTTTATGTGTGTGTAGGGATTGCATTTGAGGTCCAACGTTAGATAAGTGCCATTTGGACAATCCAATTCCATCTTTGCATGTGCTATCTGTGTTACAGTCACTACCAACAACAACGGCAACACTAACCATTGTAAGGATATTTACTCTATATCCTCAGCTAATCAATAAACTGCGTTATGAGGAGCCCCTTACCTTCAATTTGATTCTGAGTCTGAGTGAGTCTGAGAGTTTGCTGTTGGGGGTTTGAATAACACTTGTTGCTATTACAAGCAGCAGTGGGATTGAATTAGTACTTTATTCGTATATGACCTATTTCCTGATTCACCAATTTCTGTTCTCATTTGGTGAGAAATTTGAGGTCTACTCTTGAAATAGTGTGTCCATATATTATTTCTTCTGCATACAGTGTGTCGCCAGTATGTTATTCAAGTTTTCTTGAATATCTTAGCTTGAAGATTTTTTATAAATGAGTGAGCAATCATAATTCTGGGCAAATGCCCGGCTTATACATTCACCAGTCTACAATAGGAGAGCTTTCTTTTTGAGGCGAACTAATTTGTTTCTTTGTGGTACAGAGCGTAGAGCGGGTGTGCTTGTGGTCAATGTCCTTTCTTGTAAATCAACTGTGCATACATCCATCGGAGATTTAGAATCCAAACCTGAGGAAACATCATGGAATTCAATGCTCATAACTTTTGTTGTAACGACAACTCGAAGATAGCCATAGTCGGCGAAATATCGTTCAAAGGTAATATCTCCGTCAGTAATTGGGGTCCTAATAGGAACATTTCCATTATCTGATCTAATGGGTAAAGCATTGTGGCCTCCACTACCGGCAACAATAAATGGGAGCTGCTGTTTACCCATCACACGAGTAAATCTTTGATAATTGTGAGCATGTCCAGAGAGAACGACATGGGGAGCAAAATTTCCAGCATATTTGATAGCATCATCAATATCCTGTAACATTCCGGAGCTGCCAAAATGGATCACGCCAGCAGTATATGGAGGATGGTGAACTGCAAGAATAACTGCTCCCTTATAGTTCTCATTATGAAGTCGTTTAAGTTCTGACTTGAGAAAGTCCTTCTGTTTATCTTCTATATTATATTTTCCTCCTTCGCTAGAGATAATACCTGGATCTTCTAGCGTATTACTGTATAAGCCAATTATAGTTACTAAGGGCGCTGTTAAAGTAAAATACACTCCTGGTTGAGTCATTGTTGTTCTCGCCAACCCACCTGCCTCAGGTGAATGCCTTGTTTGATCGTCACAAAAATGCTTCCAAAATGCTGCAAGAGATGCTTCTTGATCATCCTCATAAATAAGCCCATCATGGTTTCCCGGTATGGCAAAAATGGGTGCGTTGTAATTTCTAAACGGTTCATAAAATTGGTCATAATAATATTCATTTTCGCCAAAATTGTATATCACATCACCAAGATGAAACAAAAATGATGGAGTATCGGCTGGATCTGGTTCATTAAAATCTTCAGCCATTTTTTCAGTTACTGCAGCCTCATGTTCCAATCCCGCAGTTGAAAACTTCGCCCCAGTGTCTCCTACCGAATGAAAGACAATACGCCCAACATTCTCAATTTCACTTACTAAATCTTCTCCTATAATATCTTGAAGATTAATTTGTGGAGGACTAACTCTTGGATCAGGAATTCTCTGCACTAACGTTTTGAAGCCAGGCTGTTTGTAACGAAATTCATCTGAATTTGGGTCTTTGAAATTGACTTCACCTGGAACATATTTAGGCTCTCCGAAATAGTACTTCTCACCTGTGGTAGAATTTGAAGCCAAAGCTTTTCCTTTCGAAACTTGTTTTTTAACATGTGATTTAGACCTATGTAAAAAACTACTGTGTGTCATTTTATATGAACCTCGACAGTAATTAGAAGCATATTAATATTATACTTTATTATAACTTAAAATTGATTGTTTAGAACACAAGAACTACAAAGAAATTGCAAAACTTATGAGTGACTGTAAACACTGGGGTTGTAATAGACTCAATAATACTTGTGTAGGATGTGGCATAATCATATGTCCATCTTGTTTGAAGGAACCCAAGCGTTGCAGCTGTGAAAATAGGGATACTTGCTGCGCATAGCTTCAAATAAGGATAATTTTCTGGCTGGCGGCGTTGACAGTTGCAATGAGCAAAGTAAAGAAGGGGATCTGATTCTTAATACTTTTTAGGTTCACTATGTTATTTCTCGTAAAAAGACATTGCTATCTAGATTTGAAAATATGGATAAGTCTATTTTTGCTCCCGGTTTCATTATTTCTCTAAGATCTTTTCCTGCTTCTTTTTCTCTCCACCATTCCTCTCCAAATATGTTTTTCATATAGTTATCTAGTTCAGTCGCTCTTACAGCTGCAAGCAGATAGCTTGGTACGTACATTATTGATTGAGGAAGAATATGGTGTAATAACCAATACTCTCCAGGTACCTCAAATCCGATATATTCTTTAATTAGCCTAGAGTAAAGTTCACATGCTTGATCTATTGACAAGTTATTCATCCAATATTCTATCTTCATTAACGAATTTGCTGCATAAAACGTAACAAAAAATAATTCCATAAAATGGGTTCTTGATATTAGTTTATCAATTATGTTTTGATCTTTAGTTGCAAGAAGCAGTGACTGTATAAATTTTGTGTTTTTTGTTAACCTTTCTAAAAGAGTAGAAAAGATTTCTGCTATACCCATTGGAATCCTATATTTATCCCAATAATCGTTTCCTGCATCTACAGAACTGGCATGCATAGCATGTCCGGTTTCATGAAAACAAGCCTGAAGGTCAAAATATGGACTTTCCTTCTTATAGAGAATTCGTATATCATTAGGTATCTTTACAAAGAAGCATATAGGTGATGGATATTTGTCCTTTCTATCTTCGGTATCAAAATGAATCCTAGACAAATCGAATTCCATACTTCTAAGTACATTTTTGACTTCTCCAAGTGGCTCTATTGCTAAAAAATTACTATCTATATCCGAATATACTTTGTTCCTAAAATAATAAAAATCGTCATAATATTCCGGCTCTTTACCTAGAATTGTCTTGCCAATATCTGCTAATGCATCTTTGAACGGTTTCTTTGCTTTTTGGCCTATTGATTTTATGAATTCAACTAGTTTTTCATATGATATGTTTTCATGTTCCAAATAAGCAGAAAGTGGGTCTAGTTTAATGCTATTGTTTGTTTCTTTTTCATTTGTTCTGTCTATGTTTTCTTCCTCGTAGACCTGCTTTATCGTCGAAAATCTATTTTCTATGATTGGTGCTATGTATTTGGATTTTACAATAAACTCATCAAATACCTCTTTTCGATTTTTATGTTCTTTTTCAAGGCTATTGAATTGTCGCCAAGTACTCCAATTGACTGGAGAACTTCTGAACATATGCCTTGAGGAAGTAATCTTTGTGTTTCTCTCATTATGTAATTCTAGTTCTAGTTTCTTGGTTTTAGAATAGGCAATGTCTTCTATTGCACTAATAAGAGGAGGTCTTGGACGAGAAAAGAAATTAATAAAGATTTTTGAGTTAGTTATTTTCATAAATGCAAGCTGTTCTATTAGTTTCTCATTATAATTAAGGCCAGCATATTGCTTATATTCTTCGTCTGTTTCTGAAATGTAGATAAGTTCGTCTAATTCACACCAATGTTTTAGATTCATTGTTAATAATTTTGTGTATGTGGCTCTTTGCTTTATTAATTCATCTTTGCCACATTAAAGCGTTGTTGTAAGATATTCAAAGGGCTTTGTTGTTGAGGTAACTATGTTAAGTCATAACGTTAATCAAGTTCTTATATTCTGTAGTCGAATAATATGTCAGGAAGTGAAAAATAAGATTGATTAATGATATTTAGAGATATTAATTTCATTATTTAGCCAGTCACAGTTAATGACCAGAAACATTTATCCACCTTATTCCTTCTAATTTATGCTCATTATTGTTATATTTGGTTTCCAATCCTATATAGCATTGAGGTTGGTTAGGCTAACAATCCTCTGAAGCCTTCGCTGCTTTCACTGCTTTCACCAATAACAGGATAGGATTGCAGAGAGGAGACAGGCATAGATGGCAATGTCCTGACCAGGCATGCTAGTACCGTGCGACATCACCATTGTTTAGTGTAACTTATCCAATCCATAACATCTTTGGTTCTCCTGCGGGTCAGACCCAAGGAATAAGTGATGGGTATTGGGTTTTCTTGCAGCTTCTTTCTTCTGAAAAACATGAATTGCACTTTAATGGATTGACTCCCGGAAATCCAACTAAGGGAACAACAAATTTCGCAATTGATGTGACAGATCATCTGATTGTGCGTTAAAATTCCTTCTTCTTGGTGTGGATTAATAGATTTGGTCCCATGTCTGCTTCAGTGATCTTACTAGAGTACATTCTTCCGTAGTAGAAAATCTTTTAAACATGGGTATCAAATTTCTCTTGTAATGGATAATAACCATAGATCAAAGCTTAAAATCAAAATATCTATAATACTTGTTACTTGCATTCTTGCAATGTCAGTTTCCTCGCTTTACAACTCAGTACAGATTTTTATACAGAATTACATACTCCTTGGAACACCAGAATGAGAGTGCAGTGGCTGACAACACGTAAATGTAGATACTTGTATGTGCTCAATATGTGAATCTGATATTGTACATGCGTACTATTCTGAAAGATGCTTCATCCTGATTTTTCGGAATGATACGTGAGATTCTGAATCATGATTCTGAATCCCAATATATCCTCTCCTCAGCCTAGTACCAGAAAATTTTGGAATCACCGTTATTTCATTAAGTATAACGGTATAGTTCTGACCTAATGCATGGATCTCAAAGGTATTCCACTCTCCTACTTGTTTTGAAGCTAAAGTGGAAGGGGGAACAATATCATAAATGGCACCTGTCTTATGTTCTCCTTTCCCTTCGGGCAATGCCAAGTCATCTATTTGAATCTCGTATCCTGTTTTGACAGCAATCCAAGGGTCATTGTCTGGATCAGAAAATCTAATGAATACCCCTGAGTTATCGTTTTTGCGTTTAACCTTCCAGTCAATTTTGAGAATAAAGTCACCAAACATTTTTTTAGTATACCAAAGCAATCCCATCCCGCCTTCTGATTCTAATGCCCTTTCGTGTTCAATGACCCTAAATCTTCCAGGTCCAGCTATTGTCCAGCCTTCCTGGTCTATTCCATTGAACAGATTTACGAAGCCATCTTCGCTAACGATATTGTTACGACTCACGTATCTGGTAACTTTAAGCAAAATAAGAACGAATGCTATATACCAGATGTTGATCTTTCTGATTGTCGTTTACTGTGTTATATCAATGTATTATGCAGACATAGTCTAACAAAAAGCTGCAAGAACAACTAATGAAGATGATTCAGAAGAGCCAGCTTAGTTAGTTGGGTCTATTTTTTATAGGTCAAAGATTTACATTCAGTGGACCTTAAGGCATTAGCTGGTCCTTAGCCAGTATACTTTAGAACTTAAGTATCAGACCTAGTCTGAAACTTGGTTATAAAGAAAAGGAAGCTGAAAATACATCAAATAGAAAGCTTATCAGTCGTTTAGTCGACAACTGTGCATGAAGAGAAGATAAGAGAAAAGAAAAAAATACAATAGGTAAAAAGCTACTCTGAGGCTTGCACTATGGCTTACCTCCTGTTGTTATATCAAGCTATTCTATTACTGTATCTTCATCTGCAGATTTTGACGTCTGTTCAAACGTTCTTGCAGTGTTTGCTCCCATCTTATTGAGTTCTTTTGTCTCATTTTTTCTATGTTGAATTGCTGTACTGAATGCTTCCATAGTTGTGATCATTGTACTGTTTGCTAACATAGTTGCAGTTATCATATTGTCCGCAAAATTATTAACTGTCCTAGCATATAGTTCAGCCAATCTTTGTGTAGATGTCCAGTTCCAAAATGTATTGTATGTGTTTTCTAAATACGGGGCCCATATAGACTGAAATGAGTTTATATTCTCCTTCTGAGAGTCCAAGTAACTATCTGTAATTTCTTTTGTTGTTTGCAGATGTTGCTCCTGATGATCACTTATCGCTTGCACATTCCTGGGAATCTCCTGCCTTGAATTCTCAATAGTTCTATTAATATTCTCTTTAGTTTCATCTAACGCTTTTTCAGTTGAATGATAGTGATCTTGAGAGGTGATATTCGCATGAGTTTGTGTAGATCTAGATCTGTTATACATCACATTATTATCGTCCTCAGCTACAACAGGCGTAACTTTTTCTTTTTCTGTCCCTGTTCCTTTCCCTGTCTCTTTTTTTATTGACATTATCTGATAGTGAACATTATACTATAAAGAAGTTCCCTGACCCTGACTTCAGTGCATTCTACTCCTACTTTCTTGGCGAATTTGAAGGCCAGCAAGATTGTTCCGTTGATGGAGGGAACGGTGGCTCTGATAATAGTGATAATTCCAGCGGCAACGGTAACGAAGGGAATGGAGGTTCTATATCTATCTAGCTTTTTGCATTAATAAAACTGCCCAGGTATTTTGAAATACTTTTACTGGATGATAAGTAACAAACGCCTTTGAGGATGTAGTACCGTTGACAAATACCTCTTCCATATTTGAGCCTGATTTGCCATTAATTGCATTTTTGAAGCTCTGAAGATTACTAAAAGATTCAGCTTTATTGCTGTTATTTACGTTTGAATCAGCTATTTTCTGTCCATTATGACCTACATAGACTGCGCGTTCACCTGCTGGTAGATTAAGCGATTGAAGCTCTGTATTGAGGACATGAAAATCAATAGCACCAGCCCATATACCGATAAGAGTAGAATTATCTTTTCCAAAATATATAGGAACTGCAATTACAGCTTGTCTATGACCAGAGGATACAGATGTAACCACATTCCCTAAATATGTACTATGTGTTTTAATTGCGCCTTGGAAATAGTCACGGTAAGCAAGGTTATTTGTTGTTAAATTCTCCTGCCTTGAATAAGGTTCTTCGAGGTATACATTTCCGTTAGGCATTAGAAAAAAGATTATTTGAAAATCTTTATAATTAGAAAGTATATCTTGTGCTATTTGTCTTTTCTTTAAGTCTGCATCTTTTGGTATCCCATGTAATATTGTTAATGTTTGATTCAGCAAATGAGCAAAAGATGTATTATTTACTTGTAGCAATTTACTTGTTATTTTCAGTACGGAGCCTGCTTCTTGTAGATGATTTCGCAAGTTGTTTGCTAATAGCTTTGTGATTATCATTGAATATTGGGTGTTATTTGCTTGCAGATTCTGAGCATTGCTGCTGTTAATATTATTGATGGGCATAAGAGCCTTATTAGCTATTGCTGTCATGGTATCCATAGATAATGAAGAAAGAATGACCAAAACAAAGGCTGCTATCACAATGCTCAGGTTGGTATATGCTCTATGACTCATAGCTCTTTGGCCTTCTAACCACGATGTGCGTATAAAGACTTTCTGACAGCTATTGAACTTTTGCAGGTAGAGAAGAGATTGAGAATAAGAGTTTTTCATCATTGAATCATTGGAGCTATCTTTTCTGGAGAAAAAACCGATTACTAAATCATTAGTAATTAACAGAATAGGGCCCCCCCTGACATATATTCTGCAACATTTCAAACATGTAAAAATTCATCATTTTAGTGGGCCGATTTTTATCCATTTCTGGATGTAAGAATTAAAATTACATGTACCAATTCCTCTAGCACTACCTAAGCTGGCCCCATTTAGAAATCTATAGAAACTTGAGGAGGACGAAAATATAAGGAAGGCTAACAGCTATTAAGGACCAATCCTTAATCTAATCATATAACAGAAGAATGAAAGCGATACTTGTATGCAAATAAGAAAAATGGATATAGAATATTTCACGGTCATACTAGTCAAGATAAAGTCTTAAAATCAAGCTATACATTAGCTTTAATTCTTATCTCTATTTCCCAACATGTGGCTCATTGTACCTTTGCGCCCCAACAATGTCTCTTCTTAAAACGATGAAAATAATAGATTTTATCAAATATACCTATACATCACTTTGTTGGTCAGGCCAGATAACGCCGTTCCCAAATTCCACTTCCTCTGTCAGGATTGTACTACTTTAGCAGCCGTGGTAATATTCCAAGCGGCCGAACTCTGCAAGATTCAGTAATGAGCTACTTTAGCTGGTTAGCCACACCTAGGTATTTTGGATACTTGAAGCTTAGCCCGTCTACGTTAGAATCGTGAATCAGTTGTATCCTAGATACATCCTGACAAAAAAAATGAGGAAGGGTTTTAGACGAGCATGTCCGACTTATTCAATATTATACTAGTTCTGCTATGCGTTTTCTCGGAACCTTGACCCCACAAGGACCGGGGTCTCCTTTTTTACAAGCATAAGCATGTGACATGCCGATACCTTCAGTTATCACTGTCAGAGCTATTACTACTGATGCACTTACCATTGCCGCTGCCATTATTGCGATTGCCAATATTGTCATAGTTTCTCTTTTATAGGTCAAATTTATATAAAATACCATCATGGTCATATTTAAGTATATATTCACATAATTAGGCAAAATCTGTCTGATTATACTTGTGGGACAAAGTGGGACAAAAGGAATGTTTAATACTATAGCTCTTCTAAGGTTACATCTTTTTTATTAGATCATTCTTAAATTGTCCAGCTCCATTGCTCGCAGAACGCTCGCCTTCCGGAACATGCTCACCTGCAGAGAATGCATATTAACGGCCCTCGGATAATATTCGATGTGATTAAGATAGCCATTTTCGGAGTTGCGTTAATTGCCTTGACTCACACGGTTCCAAATCCTATTAAGTAAGTTAGCTCATGCGAAAGATTCGATTTTTATAATAATAATAGAAAAATAATAATAGAAAAATAATAGTTTACACCCAATTCAAATGAAAACTCATATTGAGCATCCACAGCCACCAGGGAATTAATCAGTTAAATATGACTGATGAGTATGATCGGAATAGACTACTTTTCTGTAATGACGTTGGCATCTGAAATTATGAGATAACATGTTTCCGTACACTATAAAAACTGGTTTCTTGGATTGGCTTATTTCCATTAGTTCATCAATTATGAGGTTCTTTAAAATTTATGTGTGTGTTCTCAAAGGAATAGTACACGAAGATTTTCGTTTTCGTTCTAATCCTAATTCTGAATAAGACCCCTTTGTCGTTTGTCCTGCCATCAGAAATAATT
>NZ_QURE01000005.1:0-21378 GCF_009898475.1 Nitrososphaera sp. AFS
GCTGCTGCTGCTGCTACTGCTGAAGTTGTTGTTCCATTTCCTGCTGGTTTGGTTGAGTTAGCTGCTGCTGCTACTGCTGAAGTTGTTGTTGTTGCATTTCCTGCTGGTTTGGTTGAGTTAGCTGCTGCTGCTGCTGAAGTTGTTGTTGCATTTCCTGCTGGTTTGGTTGAGTTAGCTGCAAACACCTGCATAGGTCCTATAATTGAAGATGTCGCCAACGTGATAACGAGAGCTAACACCAGAACAATGCCTAAAACTTTTGAGACCATTTTCTAACTAGCCAATATGAATTATCGATACTTTAATGCTTTCATAGCTTTAGACCTGAATATCGGTTTTATATAGATCATTCCCGGTTAAATTATAACAAGCTGAATATCTTTACCTTATTCGATCAGTGCTTCTTGATTAGTAAAATAGCTTCGGGCAGAGTAAAGGGGCGAAACCCCTTTTAGCCTAAGAGCCAGACGATATTCGTCCCGACGCCATCTTCGAGAACACAAAAAGTTAGGGTCAATTTGTGATATTATATGTGCTCAAGTACATGCCAGGATGGAAACTTGAATAGGGATTTGATAAGCAGAAATCTGATGAGACCAACTAATATATCTGCAAGTGAAAAAGGCTTTTAATTCGTGCCCTGTAGTTCAAGAAAACTAAACTATCTTGCCTTTCGGGGCGTATGGATATGCCATCGAATCAATTAGCTTTACCTTAAGTCTTAGGCTCTTGTTCGAATTGAAAATGTAGATCATGCAATTAGGATTCAGGTACATATAGTCTTGCCTACAACACCCGCACATTGCCGCTTTTTGCTTCTCTTTAGAGTCGCTTGTCACGGCAACTGAGCTGATCTTAGTGAATCTGCAGAAATGGCCGTTTAGTAGGGCGACATTCTCGGCATGAAAGACCCGGCTGAATGATATCTCTACATTACATCCAGTGAAAATTGATCTCTCACCCATTCCATTAAAAGCTAAAACTGCCGCTCCAACTCTGACTTTCGATATTTCAGCTTGTGCAAACGATACAGCAAGAAAAACTGCCCTTCTTAAAGCATCCTCTTCCTTGGTTAATCTTGGTTTGGTAGCCAAAGCCAAGTTTGAAATTCGATACTATTTTATAAATTTGTTTGACCCTATGAGACTATTATAGGACGATCATCACCAGTTCCTCAATAAGACCTCTATATTAATGACATTGAGGCTTCATAATGATGAGGCTTAACCCAGTTCTTCTAAATTCTCCATATGCTGCTATTCGTTTAAATGCGTTCAATCGTACTTCTCTACAGCAGAAGTTTGTAAGCAATTAGATCTCGGAATCATAGGTAAAGGTTTGGACTCAAGCACAGACGCACTGAGGTGTCTTCTAAACAAGTGCCAAACCTATTAAATTATATGAGAATCATATTTTAACAAACTACTCGATCTAAAGTCCCAATTGTATTTGACTAATAGTCAGATTCATCTGGATTAAACTGAGTCGCAAAGGAAATCCAGGGCTAGCTATGAGCTTTTTTAGAATTAAACGATTAGGGAAAATTTCTATAAAACTATTTAGTTTACTATAGCAAATTTTATATTCTAAGAGCCCTAAAGATATATCGTCTTTGAAATGGACTTCCAAGAATAAAGCGAAAATCTCTAGGGTTCTAGAGTTCCTTATGCCCACCTTGGATTAAAACTTTTCAATTTAAAAAATATATTTCTAAGGGTTTGGTTTGATTCTATCTTTACCATGGTAAGTTCACTGATTCCGTCAAATTTTATGATAGAAAGGCACCGGGAGCAGAACTAGTCAAGAGCGCTGCCGGTGGGGGATACAAAGCATTTAGAACATCCTTTTGCAGCTTGGTCCACTATACTACTCAAATACTTGAGGGTGAGCCAGAATTCTCCTCCATAATTTTCCCATGTTTTGTTCGATTTCGTTTAGTAGTATTTGTTTGATTGCTTTTGTACGGTATAATTCGGGCTCGGAGGGATTTGAACCCTCGACCTGACGCTTAGGAGGCGTCCGCGCTATCCATTCTGCGCCCAAAAATCGGTCTGCGCTACGAGCCCCGTTCTCTCAAGTTCTAGTCTACAATTTAAATATTTGAAGTGTTAATTTATGAAAGAACTCGAATCAGAATCTTTAGATTTTAGCTAAGCCCAACCCATACTTCCAATCATTCCTGTCCATGTTCTTGACAAACTGTACTACCATTTTTTCCAAATAGTCTAAAGCCTTGTCACCTTTCGAACGACTAGCCTGTCGCGGCGATCCAGTCGAGCCAGAATTTGTAAGTTCGCTGAACTTCCAGTAAATACGAACATTGTTAGGAATGTTTGGAATAGTCTTGTCAGGCGCACGTTGCATATCGACTAAATCAGGTCTGACTGATAACATGACAGATGTTTCGGCCTCTCCCCCATGGCCAAGTCCGCTCCATTCACTAAATATTTTTTTATAGGTTCCTAATGTCCACCAAGCTTCGAGGCAAGCAAGCACAACATTTGGATAGTTATCTTTTATTGATCTTGAAGCAACCTCTATAGGAGCAATATTTCCGTCGTGGCCGTTCAGAAAGAGAACTCTTTTTATCCCATTTTTGATAAGGCTGTAGCAGATATCTTGTATAGCCATAATCAGAGTTTGTGGTTGCAATGTAATTGTCATCTGAAAGTCACTATGATGTGAGCTCACTCCATAAGGAATTGCAGGCACCACGATTGCGTTTTGCACCTGCTTCGCTACACGCTTTGCTAATTCTAATGGAACAAAATTGTCACATCCAAATGGCATATGATCACCGTGATTTTCACAAGCGCCAAGAGTTAGCAACGCCACCGTTGCATCGCTTATACTCTCCCTTACCTGATACGCATTCATCTCTTCTAGAATCTGACGTTTTCTAACCAACTTGATGAGCAGCTTATTAAGCAAGAGGAATGCATAAATGATTCGGATATTGTCATACTTGTTCTATCGCAATCGCCCATCAAAAAATACAAACTAGTCAAATGGGATACACTTTATAATTTCAGCTAACGCAGATCGGTGATCAACTTAGCCACCTAGACTCAGATATAGACCAAACGGAATTTTTGAACATGGCGGTCTTGGTAGTGATTCTACAAGCTAGTCGCTTTTAGTAAATATGTAAGCCGTGTCTAACTTCTGATCATTGGTCCAATAGGTGGGTAACGTGACACATTCTTGTATCACTAGGTCGTACGTCTCAAATATTCCTCCCCATCCCCATCCTGCAAAATCTCTTGAATATTTCTTCATAATATGGCTTCCCATTAAGTTAAATCCACATGATTCCATACCATCAAGGGCCTTTATGCGTGGAATTACCGACTTTGCAAGCATATCTCCCCATTCAGGCAGACCAGAAAGAAAAACCACAGGTTTTGTAAGATGTAGCGATTCGTATTCAAACACTGTTGCATCGGCATTAACAATCTCATAGTTCACTTTAGTCATTAGTGAAAGTTTGCTCTGAAGCTCTGTAAGATTACTGTCAATTTCAAGACCAATCGATCTTAACCCTAAAAGGCTCCCGCAGTAGGCTATTCTGCCGTCACCGGAACCAACATCAACAATCTCCTCGAATCCTAATGATTTAGCACATAAAGCTAAGGCGTAGGCCGACAGCATCCATGTAGGATAAAAGGGCTGATAGCTGGAATCATATTTCTTGGAACTCAACCAGTACTCGTTGAGGTCACAAAGATAAAACCTGCATAGAAGATCTAGAACATGCGTATCTTTTGACTCTACGTAAATGGGATTAAGACTTAGATAATTGATCAATTGTAAAAGAGTATGATTGCTAATCGGCACGATCTCTGAATATGACTGTGGCACTGTTTCTAACATACAATTTCCATTGAACTGATGCTGCTTCATGAATTCTCGTTTTAATCTAACTACGCCCTCTGCGATTGATGAGCAGCTCATGCGGTTTTATTTTATTTAATAGACAGATTCAGCTGACGGCCTAAGCCCTCGTCTCACACTAGTTCGGCCACATGTGCTACAGCGGTATGATCTTCTTCGCTTGTAGGCATAGATTACTTCGTCTTCCTCCACAGTTTGGTGCAAAGTTCTTGTCATACACCTGTCACAAAAGCGCTTCTCGGAGTCTATCAATCTCAGCCCACCTTGAAAAGGTAGTTCTAATTTAATCAATCTTTCGCAATAGCATTCTCAACACTAAATTTTGATCTGCCTTCGCTATAAAAGATCGAGGTGATTTTTGAACTCCAAACAGATATTGGCACAAGCCGTGTCATAATTCTAATCGGGTTTTAACCTACTTTCGAGTAATATTGGGACCTCTGCGGGTCTTTTAGCAACCGGAATACCTGCAGCTGCGAACTTACTAAATTTGGAATCAGCTGATCCATAGTTTCCATAGACGATCGCGCCAGCATGGCCCATTCTCTTTTCTTTTGGAGCAGATCTTCCTGCAATATAAGCCACGACTGCTTTCTTAAAGTCAATCTCAATTAGGTAATCTGCAAGAGTCTCTTCTGCATCTCCGCCAATTTCACCAACAACTATCACTGACGAAACATCATCTCGGTTGTTCACCAGATCAAAAGCTTCGATCAAATTCGTGCCATTAATTGGATCCCCCCCAATTCCAAAGCAGAGTCTCTGACCGAATCCTGCCTTTGTCAATTCGTAAGAAACCTCATACATGAGCGTCCCACTTCTCGAAAAGACGACCGTGCTACCCTGCTTAAATGGTCGCGCGGGCATAATTCCGACCTTCATGACTTCAGGCACGATTACACCAGGCGTATTTGGACCGATCATTCTCGCCCCCTTTGACCTTGCATACTCCATCGCCTTTATAGAATCCAATATAGGTACATGTTCTGGAACAGCTACCAGTAGTTTTATCCCACTGTCAAACGCCTCTTTCGCAGCTTTGAGGAAAAAAGGCGCAGGCACGAACATACCGGATATCGTCGCCCCGGTAGCTTTGACGGCTTCACCCATGCTATCAAAAACGGGGATGCCTTCATATGTCTGCCCCCCCTTCCCCGGGGTGACACCAGCAGCTACGTTTGTTCCATATTCTTTCATTAATTTTGTGTGTGTAGAACCAAAGCTTCCAGTTATGCCCTGAATTATGACTGGCTTTCTTTTGTAGTCTGCGTCGTCCTTCCTGCCTACCAATATTTCAAAAAGGTCGTACTCCAACGCTAAAACCAATCCTATTTATGCAACCTGCCTGACTACCTGTTCAATCGCTTCCTCAACGGTGTCATATAACTTGGCTTTGCTTCCAACTAACATGGCCTTTGCCTTTTCCGATTCGGCCCCCGTGATCCTTGCGTATACAGGTACATTCACCAAATTGTTCTTGTATGCGTCGAGTATTGCTTGAGCAACCAAATTTGTTCGAACAATTCCCCCAAACAGATTAACAAGTATAGCCCTGATTTGTTGTATTTTGCTTATAACTTTTAGAGCTTCATAAATTGTCTGAGTAGTTGCTCCACCGCCAAAATCCAAGAAGCATCCTGCCCTGCCGCCCCTATCTGTAACCATGTCAACGGTGGACATTACAAGCCCGGCACCATTCCCAATAATTGCTATGTCTCCGTATAACTCTACCAGTGAGAAACCACTTTTCCCAGCCTGCCTCTCGATTTCTGAAACATGTTCATACTTTCTTAACTCAGGATGTCTGAACATCGCATTGTCGTCTACTATAATCTTAGAGTCTAGGGCAATGAGAGATCCATCCTTTAAGATCGCAATAGGGTTAACTTCAGCAAGTTCGATCTCTTTCTCCTTTACAAGAGTCGAAATCCTCATTGCAAAATCAACGAAAGCCTCAAATGATACATCCTGCAGGCCTAATTTCGCTGCCGCTTCTTGGGCCTGCTCTCGCAGTAAACCGCCCAAAGGTATGTCGAATATCACTTTATTGGTTACGCTTTCAATGTCTACTCCTCCTTCTGCCGATGCGATGAGTGAGTAGCATCTTCTACTTCTGTTCAAGAAAATGGAAAGATAGATTTCAGATTTCTTATCTACAACTTCTTCAATCAAGATACCGCGTGGTAATTCACCTTTAACTTCCTTCTTGGAAAGAACATCGAATGCTAAACCCAAGTCTGACGAGTTGCTACATTTTATGATTGCACCGGCTTTTCCTCTTCCGCCCACAGTCAACTGTGACTTTAAGACAACAGGAAATTCAAACTTAGTTGAATCCTTAAGAGCTTCATCTTTGGAGTAGGCTAGCGACGCGGACGGAATCGGTATACCATACTCTGCAAAAAGTTCCTTTCCCTGATATTCGAGCAGTTTCATGATTACAAATGCAGAGGACAATCAATGACGCTTATTTATATTCGTATTTCGATATTGGTCCAATAATCAATTAAGGCATAACTTCTTTCTACATCGGCATAGCATTCTCTGAAGACACTCCGGACAATGGATTTGGTACTAAAGGTTGGTGGTCGGTTGCAATGATGCCATCGAACGTGGAATAACAACGGAAATTCCTCGTCTTGTCCACTAGCTTTTCGCATCCCGCTTCACAGATGGTCACCTGTTGTTGGAATATTGTCCACAGATTACAAAGCTACAACTTGGTCGAAGTCTTTTTGAAAACTTATATAGAGTTATCTCGAAATAAAGACATGCATACCGCAGTATGGTTGATAGTTCTAACAATGATTGTTGTGGGTCTAATTCCTGCCTTACTGATATGGTTAACTACGATGCCCCATCCGAAGCTGCTTCTGGATATATTCCAATATCAGCCGACATTTTACTTTTCTAGTCACTCTGGGTACTGGCCAGCATTCAGACTGAGCTAATGTAACCTTCATGGAGGGTCTGTAGCCTACTACTAACGACTCCTCGGGTCTACAAAGTTAAAAATTCTTTAATTTCTTTTTCATTTTTCTTTCGTAAAATAAAAACCAGGTCTCAGGAAATTTGCTAGATAACTCTACAGAATTACGAGCCCGACTGCTTCGGACCATAAACCCAGAATTGGCGATAGGTTATCAGCCACTCTTTTATTAATTTGTTAATTAATCATGCACATGTATTAGCTCCTTTTCAATACGTGTGAATCTCATTCAGCTAATTCCTTTTCAAGTCCAATATGAATAGAATGGCACTGAAGGAAGTCTTGAACCCATTATTGCCCGCTCGTATTATTGTCATTCGCCACCCGGCGAGATAACGGAATATAACATGCATTGCTTAGGACTGGCCTATCATTTAACAAGGTCAACTCAGATAGCCTATGTGCAATTAACTGGTTAGCTCACTTCAGCTGACCGCAAACCATTACTACAAATCGAGGGAAGACTTACCGATTGGGAAAACGTCAATTTAAGATAGACACCGGAATTGAAACAATACCCGTTGAAGGCCATACCCACAAAAACGTCGCCGTCAAATATTTAATGAAAAGGCGTCGATCATTATTGGGTACAAGGGATCCTATCAAAATTGACCTCTTGTATTCGAAACTTCCTACAAATATTAGAATCATAGGTAAACAGTTGACTCACGAATACAAGATAAACTGGGAAAGAGTGGGATCTTCAGAATACCAAGGTTCACGATTCGTCTTTACCGTGGACGAAGGGCACATCCAATAGGCCCCGTGCCCTTAGCGTTAGTTTCATTGTCTATGATGGAACTCAAAGCGCACTAATAACTGTATTGGCTAATCGACCAATTGACTAATCAGTGCCCGCTATTTTTGACTCGATCACATCCGCATATCATTTCTGAATGCCAGGAGTTGGGCGTCGTACTCGCCCGTCATTGCAAGGCAATATCATATTTGTATACATTCTGCTACTAAAGCAGAAATGCGCTGTGTAGTTTGTGAAAATCCATACAGGGGATCAGGGTTTTTGGTGGCGTAGGGAGCTTCAAACATAATGAAAAATCCAGTCTTACAAGAATAGCAATGCATAGAGATCTGATCATGGATGAGCTATTAAAGCCTGACCTCCACAGGAGAAAATTTCTCCCGGAGTATCTTATGATTACGTAGTTAAGTCGGAATTACTAGTGGCTCGATTTTAGCAAAAATTGCTTAGGAACTTCCGCTGGGCGTTATTTTGCCAAAATTTCTACCCTGAATATTGCTTGGCAACGACTTATCACGCACAATTTATCACGCTTGCTGATAAATTGTCCGAAACTATATAACAAATTTATCTTCGAAGTTGAAATATGACTTAGAGGGCTTGACTGAAAGAAATCAAGGCTGTAGAACTTTACCCAACCGTATTTTTGGCTTAAGTTCGAACATTGCTGCGATTCTCATTCTTGTTATGCCAATAGTTTTCGCCATTTTTGCATATCCTAACACGTTCAATCTTTCTTGGAATCAAGGTCGGGGAGGTTTCCTTTTTGCACTGGCGTTCATTTTCGCTGAGCTTTGGGGGCTAAAGCTCAACATTCAAACAAAAAGATACTTAATCGTAATAGGCTTGTCAGTTGCTGTTGTTGGTTATTTTGTAGAATTGCCTTTGGGGTTAAAAGAGTGGATAATATTATCAGCGCCTAACTTTAGAGTCAATCTTATCTATAGTTGGACTTGGATGTGGGATTTCGTGATAATGGGGCTTTATGTGATCTCTGCAGAGTTCATACTATTTGGAAAGTCTTGGTATAAGATAGCATCCGCGGGAGCTATTTATTTGGCAGGTAGCGCCCTAATCTTATTCCTGGACGCGTTCTTCCCTTACGACAGCCTCGGTTTGCTACAGTTTATAGTGCCTTACTATTTACGAGCAGATCAATGGTTAATACAGTTCATCCAACATTATATCATGCATTTAGGATCTATTGTCCCAGCTATTGCCGAAGGTAACCTATTAGTCCTAAATGGACTTCACGGGCACTTTGCCCTTAAGGTCTTTTGGCCCTCAGCTGGGGTTCAAAGTATGATAATTTACAGCTTGGTGATGCTTGCTTTTCTTCTAAAAATGAATATTCCCAAAGGGCGGAAAGCAATATACTTTGGTGTAGGGATTATTGGAACTGCCCTAATCAATCTGGTACGGATAATAGCGTTGTCGTTGTTTGCACTTTTGATTACCACAAACATTGCACAATGGGAAACATTTCACTCTGTTGCAGGAGAAATTATGTTTTTGCCATGGCTGGGAATTTATCTCGCGTCGGTGATTTTTCTTGAAGGAAAGAGGATGAAAATCGATTTAAAATACCATGCGCACAAGTCCTCCTCTTCCCCCAATCCAGCTGAAACAAAGAGCTGAAACTGCTACGTAGGCTTGCTCTGATCGATGTCCCAAGAGCATCCTACAGCCCAAGAACCAATGATTGGCAGTTATTATCTGAATTGTCAGTGTGGATAGCAGATTCCTGACCCAAAGCACTTGGAGACTAGCCGACTTTTGTCCCGCTAATACAATAGATAGGTTTTTGTCTAAAGCCGAGCATAGTATCGTTTGTTGGAAGATCCAGTTTCTACGTGTGCTGATGGCATCAAAATAAAGCCAGAAGACATGATAATTGATAAGCTTTATCATTGCATTTTTGAAAACAAGGTATTTCTTTTTTATAGGGATGTTGATGGCTTATTGCACTGCTATGAGGTTGAGAATCCCGAGGCTGTAAGAGAGATCTCAAAAAATCCGCTGGGGATTGAAACAATATTGAAAGAATATTCTAGAGAGTAACAGAAACCAATCAACAAACATTATATTTCAGCCCATGAGATAAAATGTGAATCCATGTCGGCTAGTAATGCTCACGCTGGACGCAAAGCAGGCAATGAAATTTTCATAGGTAAGAAACCTTTGATGACATATGTTACAGCAACACTAGTACAACTCGCTAATGAACCGATGGTAATAATAAAGGCTCGTGGCAAGAGCATTACCCGTGCGGTAGATGTAGCTCAGATAATCGTAAAAAGGATGGATATGATGGGATACAAAATTGGACCAGTAAAAATAGGTTCGGAGGCTGTACAATCCCCGGATGGAAGGATTAGAAATGTTTCTACCATAGAAGTTTCAATCTCCCGGGCGAGATAAATGTCACCTGAGGTCTTATTTTACCATCTAGTTGTTTGTCCTGCTTCCAAACCAAGGGTATGGCTAGTGAACCGTCTGATTTCCCACCACTAGGTTTGCATGGTCTTTTAAAATGATTAATTCTTTTAAATAAGTGATCAAACGTTTGAGTGGGTACCGTCGCTTCGATACGTAGAACTTTTGTAATATCCAGAGGTCAGAAGTCCTGTGGCAGACGTCCCTCGCTTTCTTTGCTCAATTCCGTCATGCTTTTACCAGCGAATTGATTCAAGTCAGTGTTTGTTATATCGAGTGTAGATAGTTCATGAATGAAATTGCTGACTCTTACTTGAACATGGAAGCCAATGAGGAAGCTTTTTGTTCAATCTGGGCAGATCGAATAAGATTTTACAAAGATGTCTCTCTATTTATCAATAGAAAATTACCTTCAGATTATTTTTACAATAGACTGAACCTTTGCAAAGCGGAAATATCTTGTGAAGTCTTGAGGAAGGCAGAATACCTATTCTTCATGAGCAACATGAACTGTTACGCTTATGTTCATGAAGAGAATGCTGACATTCAAAGAAGGCTAATCCGAGCTGGGTATATCTGGATTGACACAATGGATGTCATGACTCTTTCCCGTGAACCCGATCTTGATTATACGAACAAAGCTAATACAGATGCGCCAGTGTTTAAAGTCAAGAACGTAGACATTCCTAGCTGGGTACGCACTCTTTGCGAATCCTTCGAAATGTTAGAAATGCAAACGGAAATCAAGCAAAGAGTTGAGCGTCATTTTGACAAATTGATTTTGTTAATTTCCTATGTGTGTTCGGGTCTTTCCCATCCTCAGCCAGGAGGTTGTTGCGCCTTGTTCATTAACCACGGGATTATTGGACTTTATTGTCTTGGTACTATTCCTAAATTCCGTGGAAAGGGAATCGCCAGGAAAATGGTGGCAAGCGGTTTACAATATGCTTTCAATTATGACTTGGATTATCTACTCCTGCAGACTTTTGAGAGCCAAGATCTATTTTCTTTTTATAGCAAATTTGGTTTCAAGCTTGCATATAAGAAAAGAGTGTTTGAAAAGAAATATCAGAATGGATTAAAACTGTAGTTGATAAAGATATTAAGCCGCGCAGGGGCATAGAAAACCAAATGAGAAACAAAGTACGAGTAGCATTAGCAGGAATTGGGAATTGCGCCTCGGCACTTGTCCAGGGGACAAAGTATTATTCTTCTACTGAGGAAAAAAATGATGCAATCGGCTTGACAGCCTATTCGCTTGGAGGAATTAGACCAAGCGATATTGAATTCGTTGCAGCTTTTGACGTTGCCGATACGAAGGTTGGAAAGGACCTTTCTGAAGCTATATTTGCAAAGCCAAACAACACTTTGAGAATAGCAGATATTGAGAGAACCGATGTAGAAGTCAAAAAAGGTAAAGTGCTTGACGGGGTAGGCAACCACTTGGGCCAAAAGATCAAAATCTCTGACGGTTCAAGTGTTGATGTTGCACGTGTCTTAAGAGAAACCAATGCAGAAATATTAATTAATTATCTACCGGTCGGAAGCAGAGAGGCGACGAAGTTTTATGCAAGCGCCTGTCTGGACGCAAAAGTGTGCTTCCTCAATGCGATACCAGTCTTTATTGCCTCTGACCCCGACTGGCAAGCCCAGTTTAAAAACAGGGATATACCTTGTGCCGGCGACGACGTTATGAGTCAGCTAGGTGCTACGGTGCTTCATAAAACTATTGTAAAGTTATTTGTTGACAGGGGCGTTAAGATAGATGAAACCTACCAGTTGAACATGGGTGGAGACATGGATTTTTATAACATGTTAGATGATGAGAGGCTTGAAGATAAACGGGTTAGCAAGACAAGCGCAGTGGCAGCAATGGTACCATATGAAATCCCTATGAGAATTGGACCTTCTGATTACATTCATTTTCTGCAAAACGACAAAATATGCTATGTTTCGATCAAAGGGAAATACTTTGGTAACACACCTATAGAGCTTGATCTAAAATTGCGTGTCGTTGATGCTTA
This sequence comes from Nitrososphaera sp. AFS, assembly GCF_009898475.1. Lineage (GTDB taxonomy): Archaea > Thermoproteota > Nitrososphaeria > Nitrososphaerales > Nitrososphaeraceae > Nitrosopolaris. The sequence goes on from NZ_QURE01000005.1 coordinate 12,104, forward strand.
CAACAGTGCTGGGGTTATGATAGACGCCATAAGGGGAGCAAGATTAGCTTTGAACAGATCAATCAGTGGGCCATTAGAGAGCATTAGTGCATATTGCTTTAAACATCCACCCGTCCAAATGCCGTACTCACAGGCAAAGACCAATTTTATTGAATTTGTCAACGAAAGAAGAGATAGGTAGGGAACAAATTTTTGTTATTAAGTTCATCCTGTGGTATTGGGATTGATTGATCATATGTCATAATTCTAATTCCCTTATCTTGTTGAGATAAAACAAATGTAGAATTCGATGTAGGAAGCCTCTTTCTCCGCAGAGAGGGATCACAGAATCTGATTTACTCTATTTACACCCTAAAGCCGCTAACTTTTGTGATGCACGTAATGAATAAAGGTAGGTATGTGCACGTCAAAGATATAATGACAACTGAACTAAAGGTCCATCCTTCATTTTTCAGGGAATTTGCAACAAAGACTTGGGTATCGCCCAATGATATTCTTAGGGAACTCATTGAAAATGCCTTTGACGAGGATGCCACAATTTGCTTACTGACGATTATGAAAGACGGTTCAATTGTTATCGAAGATGACGCCGGTATGGATCAAGATGGCATGACAAAATTCCTTCTCCTAGGATCTCCTCACAAAAAAATTGAGAGAATCTCTCCCAGACTTAGGCGCATTAGGACTGGAAGATACGGGACAGGCAGATTGTCATTTCTCACCTCGTTCGAAGATATGAAGATCAAGACGAAGCGTGACTCATATGAGAAGAGTGTCGTGATAGACGGCAATGCCCTCGACAGGCTGTTCGACGGAAATGCTTCGCTTGATGAATTTCATGAAAAACCGCTTGGTCGGAATGGTACCGAATTGATTCTTAGAGGTTCCAAAACAAGAATTGATCTCCAGAAGTTAATTAAGGAAATACGTAAGTTAGCAATTCTTAGGCATCCGATGTTTGAAGTGTATATAAAGGAGTCTGAACGGTTCGTTGAGTGGGATTTCACAGACGCTCAGCGTATATCAGCGCCGGAGATTCAAGGTCATAAACTCCTATTGAATTTAGAAAACGGCAAAATTACTGGAGAAATCGTGATTGCTAGAAGACCTTTAACTGAAGATGAGCAAGGAATTGCCATCATGATAGGAAATCACATTGTTACTCGTAGCAATTTTAGCTCTAACACAAGATTGAATAGGGTCACGGGATTTGTACGAAATGATGCACTTACATCAAGGTTTGCAGACAAATCTGCAATAATAGAAGATGATGAGTATAATAAATTCAATCAAATAATGAAGAATTTTGTAGCCAATACCCTGTTACCGAGCTTAACGGAATACGAGGACGTATTGATTACTAGAGAGGAGTCCAAGATTTACAGGGAAATAGACAAGGTGCTTGGACAGGCGATTGTTGAAAATCTAGAGACCCAACAGGAGGTGGAAGGCTACGAGCTAGTAGATATCAACGAACAGAATTCAGACCTTGATAAAATAACTTCTTCCATTGCTTCCGATTCTTCTGATGAGGAAGATACTGCTCCCATGCCAAGGCAAACTTCTCAGAACACATTCCATCAATCTACGAGCGGGTCAGGGGTAACTTCAACAGGCATTAGACGTGATCAACAGCTGATCTCGAATGTAGAGCCGCAATCAGTAACAAGTCATATCGATCAGCATCAAATACCTCAAGGTCATTTCGTAGGAATTTCAGGCCCTGCCGAGGGGATTTTAAAAAAGACCACAAAACCGCTATTGAAAAGGACCTTCGCTTTGAAAAAGGTAGGTTACAAGGTCATCCCTTATGAGGATGAAACTGATTCTAGGTATAGCTTCAAAAATGAAAATGTTGTATTTGTCAATAAGGCAAATTCTACTTACAAGTCTGAATCTTTGCGAGGGGAGGAGTTTTTACTAAGACATATAATAAGAATTGTGGCTGAGGCTTTGGCTGAGTCTAAGCACCCAGAAGGAAAAGATGCCTTAGAGCTACAAAATAGATTGGTTGCTGAAGCTATAAGGATCCACGATAGATCTGCGACACGAAAATGACATGTATCGCTCGTATCTCTGGCTAGATCCAATCTTCTATTCATAACTCCTGCCTCGTTTTTGTGTTTGGCCTATAGAAACGCCTAAATCTGTCCCCAATTGGATCTATTAGCGATATTATGGCATTTCAATTTATGCCTGGTGCAACAGCAGTCGGAATATCATTTGACAGTGGCGTTGTACTGGCTTCAGAAAAGCGAGTTTCATATGGCAACTTCGTAGTAAACAAAAACACTAAGAAAACCTTTCAGGTAACTGACCATGTCGGAGCAGCTTGTGCAGGCATGATTGCAGATATGCAAATTTTAGTTCGACAGGTAGGAGCGCTTGCGAAGATCAGAAAGCTTGAGACTAGACGCATGGTTCCTCCTAATTCTATCGCAAAGATGATGTCAGTTATAATGTTTGAAAGAAGATTCTTTCCCTTGTTGACTCAGGTTATAGTCGGGGGCATAGATTCAAACTCCCAGATCTACACGTTAGACCCCTTAGGCTCGGTCTTGCCTGACGAATACGCTGCAGTGGGCTCTGGTGCCGAAATGGCCCTAGGAATAATGGATAGTGAGTACAAAGCCAAAATGTCGGAACAGAGTGCCAAAGCCCTTGCCATTAAAGCTATCAAATCATCCGTTCAAAGGGATTCTGCAAGTGGAGACGGGATTGACCTACTCGTTGTGAGACGCGATCAGCAGCTAGAAGAAAGTCACAAGCTTTGAGGTCAAGAGGAGAGACAATTAGGATGCTAAGTATGCTTAAAATCTAGCATAAATCCCCTTGGTACTAATCGCATACACTGATCCCCAGTAATGACCACCTTATTAAATGAGCCCAAGAGCCTGGCAATTAAACAAGTATTTTTAATTGCTTATTTGACTGGAATTCTTTGGCTTAGACGAAATCCAATTTCAATGGTTTTTTCGGCAATAAGCCCATTCTCATTGCTATTTGTACTATTCGTCGTAAGCAATGGTCATTATATAGCATTCGCGGTTACCGGTAGCCTTGTTATGGCTTTAGTAGGATACGGTCTTGCCCTTGGTCAAGATATTTCCTTTTACAAGACAGAATACAAAGTTCAAGACCTATTCGTCGCAGCCCCTGTATCCCCTCTCACATACATGACAGGACTGGCATTGTCACAATTATTGTTTGGATTTCCAGCTCTGACTGTTCTTGCGGTGCTCGCGGCCTTGTTTGGTAACTCCATTGCGAGTCTCCCCATATTGATCTCAACGATAATGTTGATATGGGGATCGATGTCTGCCATGGGTTTTTTTTTTTCCTTTCCTCACATATGCTACATATGCGAAATGCCACCCAGGTAATATCTTTTGTAAATGTTATTCTAGCAGTTCTACCTCCAGTATTTTATCCCGTCAGTAGATTACCTTTGGATCTACAATACCTTGCATATGCTGTTCCTACAACACATGCCTCTTTGATGCTGCAATATACAATGGGCCTTCCCACCCCCAAGGATTGGTCTATAGGTCTCGGTTTGCTCGTTCAAATGCTATACTTGATAGGTTTTGTTATGCTCGCAAAGACAAGAGCAATTTGGCGGGACACTTAGATACCAGCTTTCAATAATGAGTTACTTATCTGACAATAATATTGTCAGTCATGACCACTACATCATTTAGCTCCTTGTAGATTTCCAAAAATCGCAAACCTCGCGGCGTAGTAGTATATATTCTTTCTACCTGTTTGTACTCTATGAGAGCATTCTCAAGCAAAAGCGAGAGGTATTCTTTGAGTTGAGGATAGGACAGGTATACCCTGTGCATAATCTTCGCCTGGATAGCCTTGCTCGTCTTGGCCGTTTCAAGAATCTCTGCGATAATTTCCAATCTGCTTCTATGCTTCATGACCTAAGTAAGATATAATCTCTTGAAATAAAAGGCGGACTAAATACTATTATAGTATTGTTTTTTAATTACTAGTATTAATACTTCTATTAAAATATTTTTCTTTAATTCAGATAAACATGAGAATTCTTTATTACAATACTGTTAATTTCTTATTTGGAATTAGTATCCTGCTCACTTCCTTGCGAGTTCAAAATATGGCATCGATCACAAAAAAATTTGCCGATGAATTACCAATCGTATCTAAACGTTCTGGCAAACTGGGGGTATTATCCTTCTGAAGGCTAGAGTTAAGGTCGGCCCGACCTCTGTGCATAGTCTTAGGTAGTCGTCCAGACGATCTGTCATCTGTTAACTGTTGTTGGTTTGTAATGCTGCTTCCCCATAACCCTTCGAATCTTTCTGCATCATGTTCCGACTCATCCCTAAGATAGTTAGTTTACGCATTTATAAGAGCATTCAAAATAAATATTGCAGCAGAAATGGTGGCATTCTCTAAGAAAAATGTCATTTTGCTATTTGCAATTGCTGCGATTGGTACGTCACTATCTATTTTGTCATATCAATACTCATCGGTAACTGCCAATGACATTGCCGATATTGCCTCACAAGAAATCAGGTCGAATGCACGAATTGAAGCGCACGATCTATCCGAATTACTAATGCACGACATGCAATCAATTACTAAAAATCTTGCCACCCTTTCAGATTCACCTGCTGTTCAGAATAATAACACACAATTAATTCAATTACTGATTGACAATGCGCAGACCTCTACTGGTTCTCTAACAGATGGATATTATGTACTCGATAAAAAGGGGCAACTATTAGCCTGGAGTAACTCCAATGGGTCTGGTTTGGCTTCTGGAACTTTTGACCTTGGCTCTCAGGAATATTTTAGGTTCCCAGAGTCGACACACTTGCCATTTATTACTACTGTCATGACGTCAGCAGATAACGTCCCAAGATTGTATGTAGCTTATCCCATCATGGCTACGACAAAAAACGGGAACTCCAATAGCGCAAAAATTGATAAATTGTTTGAAGGTGTTATTGTGGCAGCAGTTAATGTCAATTCAATTGGTAACTCGTTGCAGGGTGAGCTCTCTCCAGAGATCATAAGCAATGTGGGATTGATGGATAAAAACGGGGTCTTCTTATATGCTAGGAATCACTCTTTAATTGGCAAAAACTATACGTCAAGCGAGTTTCAATCGGCAATTCCTATCGAAATAAAGGATGCTTACAATGGGATTTTAGGCCATTCTTTGCAGGGCAAATCAGGCGCAGAAGATATTACTCTTCGCGACAATACAACGACAATATCATATCAACCGATTACGATCGACGGAAAGAGGTTATGGACTTTATACATTGGTTCTCCGCACAGCCTCACTAGTGACGTAGGGCTGTTAATCGATCAACAAAAAAATTTTAGTACACTAGCAGTAGTAGCAATTGGGATTATAGCTGTAGGGATGGCATTTCTTATTCTTTCATGGAATAGAAGATTACAAGCAGCAGTTGGAATTCGTACTCAAGAATTGCGCAAGGCTAACGACTCCTTAATTGAATCAAACAAATTACTAGCCTCTGCCAATGAACAATTAAAGGTTCATGACAAAATGCAGAATGAATTTATCAACGTTGCTGCGCACGAATTGAGGACACCGATTATGCCAATCCTGGGGGATGCAGAATATATTGAGCACAAATTCACGGGTACCGATGATGTGGCAAAGGTAGACAAAGAAACCGTATCCTCCATCATTCGTAACGCAAAACGATTAGACCGGCTCGCAACTGACATCCTGGATGTTACAAGGATAGAAAGTAAATCACTCAAGCTCAACAAGGAGACATTTGACATAAACGAAGTCCTGTCTGGCTGTATAAAAGATTCAAGAGAACAAATGTTAAATGACCATAGAGATGGGGGCGTAGAGATAAAATATATTCCAAAAAGTATCGTAGTGCACGCAGACAAAGGTAGAATAACTCAGGTGATAACTAACCTACTTAGAAATGCCATCAAATTTACGTCTGAAGGTAGTATCTCATTGATGGCCTGCCGAAATGGTGAGGATTTATTGGTGAGCGTGCGGGACACTGGACCAGGTATAGATCCAGAAGTTTTGCCCAAACTGTTCTCAAAATTTGTGACAAAGTCTGATAGGGGGACAGGTCTTGGCCTATTCATCTCTAAGAGTATTGTCGACGCACACGGTGGCAAAATTTGGGCAGAGAATAATGCCAGTGGCGTTGGTAGTACATTTAGGTTTAGCATTCCTACTTGCAATATTCCATCATAAGGCTTTAAGCGTGAGGTCGATGTAGTCAATCAAAATTGGTTTTCTCAGAACTCAATCCCGGGCCTTTGTATGATTTGATGTTGTCCAAAGTGGCTAATTTTAGATAATCGATATCGCAGCTTTCAAGCTCAGAGGATAATATTTCACTTAGCCGAATATTTGGAAATTATCTGGTATGCCCTTTCAAGGCCAAGGTCGACTAAATAATTGCCTATTTTAGGACCACGGTCGCCGCCGATTAGTATTCTATAAAGCAACTTGAACAGTTCTCGGGGATCCAAACCAACGCCCCTAGCAATTTCGAAAACCTCTGATTGTAGCCTGTTTGGAGTCTCCGGTTCATCCTCCTTACCGATAAGTGAACGAATTCTTTCCAGAATTTGCCTGATCGCTAAAATCTGAATTTCATTTAATTCAGTGTCGGTCGTTTCTCTTACTGATGCTTGCTGATCGTCAGCCCAATGCGTTGCAAGTTCAATCCTTTGCAAAATTTCAGGAGTCTTTTCTTTTGCTATCCCGTACTTTAAAAGTCTTGAAAATATTTTTGAGGATCTATTCTCGTCGGGCGGAAATAATGAGGCTTGTTGTGCCAATAACCTGTATGGGACATGCATGAGCAGTTTTTCTCGGGGCCTCAATTGATTGATATATTCATATACACCCTTAATTTTTGTCAATTTAGCTAAATTGGATTCTCTTTGCTTGCCAAAATAGAGGTCCTCGTAAAGATCATACTCATCCATAAGCGATGGAATGTCATCTATTCCCACTTGACGTGTTCCCGTAATCCGCTTGTATAAAAGTAGCAAAAGTGATTCTGGCGTCCCGTATTTCAGCCACATTTGTGGTGTAATAACATTTCCTGATGATTTGCTAATTTTCTTGCCGATTTTGTCCAAGAATAGTTCATATTTCACGTGCATAGGATGGGGAAATCCCAATATTTCGCTAGCGACCCAATCGTTGATCCGTACTGAATCCAAGATATCCTTGCCATAGGCTTCAAATCTAATATCAAGGGCTCGCCATCTGGCAGCAAATTCGACCTTCCAAGCAAGCTTCCCGTCTCCCCTCTGAACATGGGCTTCTCCATTAAACCCACACCCTTTAACAAAACGTCGTCCTATTGTTCCCCCCAAACAACCCTCCCTTCATCGGGTATGTATTCATAGGCATTAGCCACATAGAGTCTTCCACACATCTTGCAGATCGGAAAGTACGGTATGTTTTCCGTGTACTTCTGTTGGCCAATCATCATGGATATCTTTCTGCCCAACAGGCTACTTTTTTTCAGAAGTGTGTCAATTTCTTTCGCTAGAACTCCATTGCTGTATATTTCATTAGCGCTCAGGAATTTGTATTTGATGTTCATCTTATCCAGAGCATCTAGAAGGAGACCGCTCATATGTGCACCAAATGAAGAGTGACAGCCACCTATCGGGTCAGGTATTTTAGAAACTGGTCTACCAACGTATTCATTCAGCCAAAATGGAAAACCAGCTGGTACAGCACGTAGCCCATCCATGTCATCTGAAAATGCAATCAATTCCGCATCGTAGCCCATATTCTTAAGTGCTAAGGTAATACCAAAAGCTCTCACAGCATCACCGATACTTCCGATATGGGGCAGTCCGGACGCTCCTAATCCACTTTCAACCAAAATAGAGTTCAAGGTTCTACCTAACTCTTTTTCGCGCTCAATTAACGTGTAGGCGATCTTGTCTAACCAGGTTCCTTTCCCGATTAATTTATCCTCATTCAAAACGGGCTAAAGCACCTTTGCCATATATGGGCCATGCAACACATAACCCATTTTTCTGTAATATTCTCTTGTACCCACTGCGGAAATTACGAATAACACTCTTGCCCCAAATTCATCTCGAGATATCTTCTCTGCTTCTTGCATCAATTTTAGGCCGTACCCTGTATGCTGGCTGGACTTGCTTGTTTTTTGACTACCTACATTTAACAATAATCCATATACGTGGAGCTCTCTGACTATTGCGCAGTCTTGTACTAGCTCCTTCCGATGGGAGTTTACAATGGACCTTAGTCGCAGAAACCCAAGAAGCTTCGAGTGATCTCCCGTTTCAAACGACAGAAACACCTCTCTCCCATTGGAAGCGTCATAGTCAATTCTGTTCATGAAAATACTGTCCGCAGGCACAGAAGTGGAATCTTGTGTACCAATTTCACGACATCTAATGCATTTACACTTTAATCCCTGAGCCTCTAACTTTTGCAAAACAATCTGTCTCAAATTTCCGCAAACTGGTCCTGCGATAATCTCACTTGCGTCAATTTCGCGCTGCACGCGCATAAGCCTAATCCAGGGTGGAATTCTTTTCTTTACTTCAGTTAGGACGTGCGCCATCTCTTCCACAGTATATGGTTTATACTTGCCAGCCTTAAAGAGGTTGAATAAGGGGGTACGCTCCAAAACAAGTGTTGGATATATCTTCAACATGTCAGGTTTGAAAAGAGAGCTCTCAAATAAAGTACAAAAATCGTCGATATCCTTTGTAGGAGAAGATCCAGGCAAACCTGGCATCATATGCGCGACTATCTTGAACCCACTTTCACGAGTGATACGAAAGCACTCAACAACATCGCCAATAGTATGGCCACGGTTTATTGCTTTAATTACTTCAGCCTGTAATGATTGGACCCCCACTTCAACCCGAGTGACCCCCATGTCAAGCATCAGATCCAAATGTTTCGCTTTACAGTAGTCCGGCTTGGTCTCTACTGTGAGCCCAACGCAGCGAGATCTAGCCGTTTCATTAGATCTCATTGCTTCAGTAAGATCCGATGAATTACGACTGTCGTTGCCGTTATCGTTCAACGCATCGAAACAGGACTTGACAAAATCTCGCTGATAATTTTCTGGCATGAACGGAAAAGTTCCCCCAACTATAACTAGCTCTACCTTGCCAATCTCATGACCCAGTGAGTAAATATGAGACAACCTGGAACGAATTTGAAGATATGGATCAAAAGCTACCTTTTGAGCCTGCCTAGTCACAGGTTCACGGCC
>NZ_QURE01000005.1:21389-49378 GCF_009898475.1 Nitrososphaera sp. AFS
GGGGTGTTATTTGGGATGCCTCCTGGACAATATATGCACCTTCCGTGTGGACAGGTGTACGGCTTGGGCATTACCGCAATTACCACCACTCCAGAGGAGGTCTTGACGGGCTTCACCATTAACAATTGTCGAGCGGGATCCGACTTGTCCAAGAATTCTAAAATATCTTGATTCTTTGGCAGAGTAGAGAGAGAATAAATGGCCGATGCTTGTCTTATTACTTTAATAACTTCCTTTCTGGATTGACAGACTTTTGCTCCTATTTTGTCAGCAATAAATTTGCATGCTGAAACATAGTTGGTGCGATGGCAATCTATTCCATCAAGCGAGTAGAGTTTGCTCAATGATCTGAATCGGACTGTGTGGATTGCTTATTAATATTATGTAGATTTACACATAATGTTACATAGATCAATAATTCATACAAAATGGCTCGAGAGATAAAAACTACTACAAAAGTACATTTCTGTTATCCAACTTAGCTACTACCTCACCTCTTCCATTATTGTCAACACTGCCTATTACCAAGCACTTCATATTATGTTTCCCAAAAATTCTAATTATGCAATCCACTGAGCCTGGAGGAACTATCACACAAAATCCAATGCCCATGTTAAATGTTCTATACATTTCTGCTGGATCTACTCGGCCATCTATCTGAATCTGCTTAAAAATGCCTCTGGCAATGGGTAATTTGTCGAGGAAACCGCGACAATTTCGTAAACGATCCCCCAGTGATGTGTGCTAACCCGTGTACGAGTATGTCATCAATATTATTTAGAATCTCCACTACAGGCTTAACGTAAAGCCTAGTTGGAATTAATAGTTCTTCTCCCACAGAACTAGGCATATAACGTGGAATATCTTCAATCGAATATTTTGAAAGTAGCACGTTCCGGGCTAAAGAATAACCATTCGAATGAAGGCCACTACTTTCTACGCCAAGTATTACATCACCAACGTTGATATCTTTCCCTGATATGTACTCTGACGGGTTTACAATCCCAATAGCCATTCCTGCTAGATCAAAGGCTCGATCATCATACCCAGAAATGATGTCAGGTAGAATCGCTGTCTCGCCCCCAATTATGGCGACACCTGATTCTGAAGCTGCTCTAACAAGGCCTCTCATTATTTCCTTCAGAACCACCTCATTTTGAAACTTGAGAGCTATATAATCGAGAAAGGCTTGAGGTCTCGCCCCAACGCACACGATATCGTTCACATTCATAGCAACGCAGTCGAGTCCTACCGTATCAAAACGGTTCATCATTTGTGCCACTAGTACTTTCGACCCTACTCCATCGGCATGTAAGGCTAGTAGCATCCCCCCAATGTCTAATATCCCAGCATAACCACCAAAGCCTGAAAGCACCTTACCTTTGGACATAAATGAGTGGGTATTTGAAATCATCGTGCCTATTTGGCTTTGCGTTCTAACGATCTTTTTTATATCTACCCCGAAATCAGCGTATGTCTTTTTCTTTTTACCTTTCTGTTTCTGATTCTTCTCTTTCTCCGGCATCATTCTTTCCTTCTTCTTGTTCATGTTACTATTTTTTCGTACTGGACGTGCGTACCAAATGGTCTAGTCGTCATCCAAGGCTAACAACATTGATTTTTTATCCGAGAGTGGATTTTAGTGCTAATTTTTATTTTACCTCAAATATGCTGCCCGGAACGTTCAGTTGATGAATATATCTGAATAGGTAGGAGTAATAGATGTTGCTTTTTTTTCTTCCTGGTATTTTTTTCCGGATCGGTTTTCCCAATTGGAGCACCTCAACAGTTTGACTACTAGTTCTTCTTTGATCAATGACTCCATTATCCGCTCTAACTCAATATCTCTCAACTGATATACACATATTTTATCAGTAATTAATGATTGTGAACTTTTGGTCTAGTCAACTGTTAACAGAAGAACACGCTGAATATATGTTGTGAAAATTTATTATATCAAATCAAATCAAACCTTGTGATTTTTTCTTACTTCCAATTTAATTAATGGAAATTTATCGCATATATCTACCTGGGTACTTTAGAAAAGCTTGGTCAAAAACAGAATTGGCAGGAGACCGCAGTACACTTAACCCATAGAGAGCAATTCGTCGATTGCTTCAAGGCATTGCAGGACTAGATCTCTGCTTCTTTTCATTACCCATTTAGGAAAGTCATCTAACGAAAAAACGTATTGCTCTTGAAAGCTCAATGGGATAAAGCCTCCGTGAGTATAGACTTGGACAAGTGCGTATTTTTCGTCGATTAGGGTGCAGACTTCATCCTCTCCGGCAAATTCAAATTCCTCAATGGTTCTTCTGTAAAGGACCAATGGCTTGCCAAATCTAGTTGTAAGGACTGCAGCCTTTTTCAGCTTGTCTCTGAATCTGTCAAGCACCCATTCATCGAGAGTTACTTGCCTTTCGTCGACAGCTAACTGTTTATTGATCAATCTGATATTAAAGCCATCTTCTTTATTTATCATTGCATGAGAATAGTAATTGACCAAGTACTGTACTTCCCATTACGTGACCAAAATTTCCTTTATAATACTACTATCTATTTGTTCTGAAAGCGATGGTATAATATCTTATAGTAATAATATTGTACACCTTTTGGTGAAAATTCTTCTACTGTACCGAGATTTGTATTGACCTTTCATCTATCTTGACGTTTTTATAGACTATATCCTTCATAGCTTCTTTCGACAGAAATATTTTCTTCACTCTCACTAGATGCGCAAACTCTTCCTCCATCGCACCTAATGAGGATATTTCTTCTTCCTGCAGACTCCCAACATAAGCTGCGGGGGCTATCTCGGTGGGAGTATAACCACGTTCTTTTCTAAGTTGCTGAAGGTTTCTAGATAAGTCTCGGAGCATCCCCTTCATAATCAACTGTTTGTCCCTAGCTGTTTCGAGAAAAACAATCATACTATCCCGCTCAGACATGACGTAACCCTCTTTTGCCACGTAAGAGAATTCCAGATCAATGGGAAAAAGATCAATCCTATCATTGTTGTCGTATAATATAGTATACTTGCCTGTGCCTTGCAAGGTCCTAACCAATTCGAAAACATCCAGGTTTTCAATTGAGGCAATTACATTGGAGATCCTAGACTTTAATCTCTGAGCTACATTCCTTTTTACCAAAGTTACTTTCGGAACAATCGGAGCTTGATTGTCGAGTAAGACTTGGATTTTTTGCAAAGCTATTCCATTTTTCAGTTCAACTAGTTTGTATTGCTCGACATTCAATTGGTTCTTTAACATTTCGCCTATCCCCCTTGTCTTCAGAGCGTCAATATCTGTTGCACAAATGATGGCTTGCTTTATAGGCCAACGTCTCTTTAGTGCAGCTTTCATCCTTGCGGCATAGGAGAGAGAAATCACCTCTTTGCATTTGTCCACTAACTGTTCAACTCCCTTGTCCACGAAATCTTCGTGATATTCAGGCCACGTTTCTAACAGAATACTCCTTTTACTGGGAAAGCAAGTTAGGTAGAGGTATTCTGTAATAAAAGGAATTATTGGATGTAACATAATATCAATTTGTTTAAGACAATGAGCCAAAATGGTATATATAGCCAGCCTTCGATTCAGGCTTTCCGAGAAATCGTCCCATATGTCATTTCTGGTAATCGGGATATACATTTGGCTCAAGGTATTGACTATGAAGTCTTCCAATGCCCTAGCGCCCTCATTATATCGACATCTCTCATAGGCAATAGAGACGGATCTAACAAGGCCTTCGAGCTTCGATAAAATCCAAACCTCGGTCGTTGACAGTAGCCTATTTTCAAGGACCCAATTCAAATGATGCGTCTTAGGGTCATAGCCATCGAAAATGCTGTTTTGTCTAAGATAAATGTGTAAATTGTACAAGGTACTTAAAATTTGATATGGCCTGGAGAGCATCTCCTCAGGACTAAACTTTAGGGAGTCTATTGGGGATGACTTCCACATAAAATAAAATCTTATTAGATCTACAGAGTACTCATTTAGAAGATAATGAGCATCCAGGATGTTCCCTAGACTCTTGCTCATTTTGTTGCCTTTATCATCGAGAACATGTCCCTGGAAAAGAAACGTATGAAATGGAGCGATCGGTTTTTGACTCGAAATGATATTCTCTATCAACAACGTATACGCCCATCCTCTCGTCTGGTCTATCCCCTCCGTCATAAATGCAGCGGGAATGAAAGTCTTGTACTCATATTCATTAAATGATGCGAATGGAGCTGCTCCGCTATTGTGCCATGTATCCAACACAAATAGCTCCCTTCGCATTGTCGATCCACATTGTCCACAATTGATTTCGATCCTGTCTATTTGTGGTCGATGCAGTTCGAAATTTGACCCGTCAGGCAGGGAAATTGCCCTCCGTATAATCTCTTCTCTCGAAAAAAGGCCTTCTTTCTGGTGGCATTTAACGCACACCCATATTGGCAAAGGTGTTCCCCATACTCGCTCCCTAGTTATGCACCACGGAACTTTTTCCTTAATAATCTCCAAAAATCTATTTTTTGGGCTTTCAAAGAAATAATCGACTTGTTCAGCAGCTCTAGCTGGTAATTCTCCGAGCTTATCAATCATATAAAAGTACTCTCTCCTTGCTAACCAGACTAAATTATGTTTAGAACGCCAGCATTTGGGATACTGGTGCTTGATCCTTCCTACTTTAACAAACGAGTTTGAAGCTTTCAGCTCTTCCACTACTCTCTTGTCTGCATCCCGTACATACAAATTTGCAAAGTCCCCTGCATCTGACGTAAAAAATGCTCTATCATCGATAGGAACAAAAATGGGTAGATTCATTCGTGAAGCCACCTCGAAGTCCTGCTCGCCATTGGCAGGTGAGAGATGGACTACGCCGCTTCCTGTAGTAATTTCTACAAATTCTTCTGCTACCACAAAGTGCACAGCACCAGAAGCCGCCATTTGCTGCAATTTAGGGACCAGGCTTAATAATGGGTGGATATAGCGCAAGCCTTTAAGTTTGCACCCTAAGATGGTTCTCTCTACCTTATAATTTGTTATTCCAAGTTCAGCCATCAGCTCATGTAGCCTGTTTTCAGAAACTATCCAGGTTTCGTTATTGGCGGTCAAGTATACGTATGTTGCATCTGGATTGACGCCAATCAATTCATCAGTTACTAGTGTAAAAGGCATGGTAGTCCATACGATAAGGAATGCATCCTCTTCGCATAATCTCACTTTGTAGTATAATGAGGGATCTTCAACCGTATCATACCCTTGATTTACCTCAGCATTGCTAAGTGAAGTTTGGCACCCCGGACAGTACGCCACGACTCTGAACCATTCCCTTAAAAGACCAACGTCCCATGCTTTTTTTACGAGACCCCATTCTCTTTCGATATATTCATCCCGAAAGGTCCAATACGCTTTTTCATAATTAAAGGACATACCTAGCAGCTTATCTGCAGTTGTCCAGCTCTCGTTATACCTTAGTATTACTTTCTTACAGGCCTCTACAATCTTGTCTAAACCAGCCTTGATAATGTTTTCAGCTTTACTTCCAGTTAAGCCTAACTCCTTTTCGGCCTGTAGTTCAACAGGTAAACCTTGAGTATCCCATCCTGCTCTGAATATAACCTTCGCTTTTTTCAGAGAGTTGAATCTGAACCAGAGGTCCTTGATTATTCGTCCCCTTAAATGTCCAGCATGTGGTTCACCATTCAGCGTGGGCGGTCCTTCGACGAAAGCAACCGGTTTTTTACCTTCTGGTAATTCCATTTCTAAAAGAGACCTGAGGTCGATACTAGAGAGATAATGTCGAATCTCTGTTTCGATAGCCTTCCCGTCGAACTTACCAGATAGATTAAGCTCCAAGACTGAAAACTTTCCCGTGGCTCGTGTTTATGTTTTTTGTTTGGACAAACATTAAGAATATATTCGATTCGAACTAAAATGCTAAACTTGGCAGATCCTAATCGTTTGAGTCCTGGCGAATCGCCGCCTGAGGAAATAAACGTCATAATAGAAATTCCCAAAGGTAGCAGCACAAAATATGAATTGGATTCGAAGAGCGGATTTGTATTCGTTGATCGGATACTTCAAAGCGCAATGTATTATCCATGCAACTACGGCTCTATACCACAGACTATGGAAGAAGACGGGGATCCAGTTGACGTTCTGGTTCTTGGTAATGACCCTCTAATCCCGATGGTTGTAATGAGGGCCAGGCCGGTAGGCGTTCTATTGACCGAAGATGAGAAAGGTCAAGATTCTAAAATCATCGCCGCTCCGCTTAACAACATAGACCTGGCCTTTTCGACAATTAGCGACGTCGACGACATTCCACATTATTTACAAGATCAAATCGAACATTTTTTTGAGCACTACAAAGAATTAGAGAAAGGGAAGTACGTCAAGGTTTTAGGATGGAAGGACAAAGAAATGGCAAAAAAGAAGATTTCTGACGCCATAAAAAAGTTTGAGACAACCAGACTGCCAAGCAATCCAAGTGATTTCGGGTGATCGCACCTACAACGCCTTGAATTGATCACTCCACTTCATGTATGCTTTTATCATATCGACACTAACGCTGGGCTTCCTTATCTTGATAATCTCCTTAAAGTCTGTAATGCTAATGGACCTCGGAATGGACATATCATCCGAAGCTTTTCCGCTCTCAAACAGCTCGTTTACAACACGTAATTGTGCCGATTGGCATATGTCCTTTATATCACTAGCACTATACCCATCACACAGCTTCGCAAGGTCTTCAGGTTTTAGAGATGCTTCTTTTTTTAAGGCCGATGTATACTGGACAAATAAATTAGTTCTTGAACTAATATCGGGCAAAGTTACATAGATCCTCTTCTGAAAGCGCCTCAAGAAGCCCGATTCCAGACTCCATGGCTTGTTAGTAGCACCAATAACGTAAAGGAGCGTTCCTTTGGATTTGTTATTAATCCCATCCATTTCGGTCAGAAACTGATTCTTTACCCTAACTTCGCCCCCCACTTCGCCGTTCCTAGTCCCAAGTAGAGAATCTATTTCGTCTATGAAGAGTAGAACAGGAGTATTCTCATGTTCGTTGAGTTTGCGTGCCATTACAAAAAGTTTGGAAACATTTTTTTCCGCCTCACCCAACCATTTGCTCATCATTGATGCTGCATCAACGTTGATAAAATAACCGTCAATCTCTGCTGCTGCTGCTGCAGCAATCAAAGTTTTTCCGCAACCTGGGGGGCCATAAAGCAGTATTCCCCTTGGCCACCCCAGAGGAAAAAGATCAGCCCTTTTAGTTGGGTACACGATCGATTCTCTTATTGCACGTTTCGCGTCTTCTTGGCCGACAACTTCAGTCCACCGTACTCTGGGCTTCTCCTTTAAAACCAAATCGTCAAGGGCTGCGTCCCATTGTTCATTAGAATTCGTCTTTCTGTTTTCAGAGGTTGTTTCGTTGTTAGTTTTACTTGAAATATTAGTTCGACTCGTTACCTTGGCGCTCTGATTCATGGAGCCGTCTAATCTAGGTGACAATCGCAGAGCTTCGATTCTGCTTTGATATGCATTTGCCCTCTCAATGTAAATTTTGTTCAATTTGTAGTCAGGATAAACTTGTACTAGCTTCACTAGTGATTCTATAGCTCGTTCATACGACTGTATGGCCATCCCACGTGAACCTTGAGAATCCAGTTTTATCGCCTCCGCTGCGTATTTGCTGGCTGTGTTTTCTAATTCCTGGGGGGCCAAACTCAAATGATTATTACCGCAAGATAAAATTGAGTTTCCTCTGAATTACTATTATGTAAATGTATATTGGGTAAACAACAAAATAATTTGAACTATTCTGAATGAAGCACTGAGTGGCTAGACTAAATGAGGAAACTGGCAGGCAAATTGTTCTAGGAAAATAGCAATTTATCAGCTGATATCTAGCAGTACTAGTTCATCATTTCACAATATACTTTATTTTGTTCTTTAGTTTTTTGATTTAACCTCAGACATCCACGATAAAGCACTCTCATTTGCTGTTTGAAAGTTGATGGTATATCCACCTACTTGCGCAGCATCAACCAGAACAACTTCTATAAGTTCACAAATATAACAAAGCTCCTGATAACATTCGGGTATACATTGGACCAAGGAGGATCGAATACTTTTGAGTATAAGCACGGCTGGGCTTAATATGACGACTATATCTCCTAAATCTGATACAGTCTTCAGCTGATCTGATACCCTTTCCAATAATGTTTTTGACATTCCCGTTATCAGATTGCATTTTTGGTCTAAACAGTTAAGCTGAAACGGGATAGCGGCAAACATAGAATACTCTTCCAACTGAAAAGATTCCTTATTATTGAAACCCTTGTGGTTAAATGACGTTGTTTTGCAACCGTAACTTTCGAGATCTGCAATTTGCTCTGAGATATGGTTTCTAATTGCATCTAGTCGTGGCTGCAGTGAAACCATATTCTTTTTTGGACGATCTTCGTAATGACCTCTAGGTCCAAATTCTGACGTTATCCATCTGGATTTCATAAGTTTATTCTGTATGACATGAAGACGGTATGTTTAATACCGTCCCTGTGATCATTAGGCGGGTAACTACAGTGACTATCAAAGAAGGTAACAGCTTAGTATTTTTTCTAGTTTTGATGCAATCAATTTAACTACTACGTTTACTTTTGGTTTAAGTCACAATTTTGCGGATGGAATCAATTGACACACAGGGAGAGCACAGTGCGGTTGATCTCGTTAGTAGCCTAGAAGAGCTAGGACTTTCGAGATACGAAGCAGGAGCATATCTCACGATGATTCGAAAAGGATCGCTTGGGGCTAGCGAAATATCTTATTATGCAAACTTGCCCCGTACAAAAGTATATTCTACACTGAAAAAATTGGAAAAGAAAAGACTCTCAATTGTTTCCCAGTCAAAGCCGCTCGTATGTAGTGCCATTCCGCCGGAGGAGGCCTTTAGAGAAATTGTGAGGCTCCATGAAAGAAGATCCAGGAACACGAAAAGAATAGTCGATAAGCTGCAAAGAATCACTGAAGAACAAAGACCAAAGACTACTGAAGAACGAAGGTATCATATTCTCGATCCTATTTCGACGGTGGAGAAATTAAAGGATCTTATTACTAACTCGAGATTTTCGGTTTGTGCTATTTTGGACGGTTGGGGAGTACAACTCTTCACACAATGCAGATCAGCTATCATTAAAGCAATCACTAACGGAGTTAATATCAAATTGTTGGTAGCAACCCAATGTGTCGGGAGCGAGCACATTTCCTCGATCCCTGAAGATATCGAATTGAAGGTTGCAGACGTGAACCTGAACTTGATAGTTATCGATTCCAGTAAGATGGTTGCAGTAGATAGTAGTAATGGAAAGGCGGCTCTGTTTTCCACGATTGATGTATTTGGCATGTTGCAATTAAAAAATTTCGAGGCTCAATGGAGTACTGCATTGAACATTAGACAAATAGCTAATGTTAAGCCTCAAACTCTGTTAAAGGCAAATAAACTAATACAGATTATTGAAAATGCAAGAGTCTTCGAGCAGACAGCCAGTGATAGATACATTTCTACTTCTTCTATACTCGAATCAATACGGGAATGTGGTCTAGAACTCCTAAATATGGGGTTCGATGAAACGATAGGTATAGTTGATTGTGCCCTTCGAATTGGTTCTCATGGTTACTTGACTCACGATAAGTCGAACAATATAGTCAGCCTCAGATCAAATGCTACGGGCGACGTTATCTCACGCTGGGTAGCCTTTATAGAGTTCTGTTTCAAGAACAACGGAATTGTTCTTAAGGTTGTGCGAGATAAAAGTGATACCAGAGAGACAGTAGTTCACCTTAAGTTAGCCAAATCAATAGAATAATGATAGGGATATGTTAATGATTCCAAATTATATCTATCAAACACAAATGAAGATTTAGGCACTATGGACCTTGTATCGTCTCCTAAGCTTGCTGCCACAGGTTCTGCATATATTTATCCCGGGCTGAAATGTCCTATGACACGCGGAACAATATGATGTCCATTTCCTTAACTCCTTGATACCATTGAAGGAGATAGACTTTACTTGGACCTTCAAGTGTGCAGCAACATTTCCAATAGCATAATCATCAGAGACCAAAATCCTGTCCATTTCAAGGGCTAATGCTAAAACCGTTATGTCTGCGAACGAAAGTCTGCTTTTGTCACCTGTGTTATTTGCACAACAAATCACCTTCTCTATAAACGACTGATCAGGTTCTTTGATTGTTAAATTGCCTGCATCAATTAGCGCTTCTAATCTATAATAACTTTTTTTGATATGTTCAATTTCATCATGAACTGCCTTTGTTGTATAACATTTCAATGAAGATTGAAACGGAAATCCCATGTAAAATGCACTTGAGTCCACAACGAATTCTTTAGAAGCCCAGCTTGACAATCTGTCTGATACCTCTTTGTCTTACGCGTATAAATTGTGCGTCATATGGGTATCTAGAGATCATTACAGACTCATTAGAAGGGATATGAAATGCTTCTTGGCCATCTACAATGAGGCAGGTGTCGTGGTTAACGCTGACTTCGATATCGACAGGGGGGAGCACAATTCGGGGTAATCTATTCATCGGGGCTATCGGTGACAGCAGCAAAGAATCGAGCTTTTCATAAACTACTGGGCCCCCCATGGAGTATGAATGTCCTGTCGAACCTGTCGGAGTGGCGACTATGATGCCATCCATCTTCTGTTCTATGTAATCATCCATTAGCCTTATCTTCACAACTGGAGTCCTTATTGGATTTTGTCTCAATAACACGACATCGTTTAGGGCCGGAGGAAAAGTTGTTTGTCGAGTATTGCAGCTGAGTCTTATACGGCGTTCGTAAAAAAAGCGCCCTCCAAGAACAGCATGAATGGAATCATCCAAAGATTCTATACCTGTCTCTGAGAGGACACCTCTGTTTCCTCCTACGTTAACGCTTAACAAAGGGCAACACTTGGGGATGTACCTAAACGCTCTTAGGGTTGTACCATCTCCCCCAATAGCAATCACCATATCAAGTTTAAGATCCTTTAGCTCTTCTGTTTTAATTGCCCTAGTTCCATCAATTGTCAATGGATTTATGACATAAATAGTTGGCTTTTGCGGTCTAAACAGTCCTATGATTCGCTTAGCTGCATTTTGTGCATCCGGACTTCCCGGCTTTGAAATTATGGCTACATTGCTGATTGCTTCAGCCATTTAACATGTAATACTAGGTAGGACGCAGTCTTTAAATGCATTGCGTGAAAACTGGAAATAGGCCACACGATTAAATAGCCCTGATTTTGACAGATTTTAGACGATCGGTGGGCCGATAGCTCAGCTTGGTGGAGCGTTCGACTGATAATCGAAAGGTCGAGGGTTCAACTCCCTTTCGGCCCAAATCAATCTTGTCTCTATTTGGGCCGATTCAGCACGCCAGTGCAAAGAATTATCACTCGTAAAAATGTTAGTTGAAAACCTGGCAAGCGAGCACCTTGATCTCAGCAAATACTCAGAAGCCTATACAGAGGAGTTAGGGAAACTGATAGAAGTCAAATCGAAAGGTAAGACGATATTTGAAAAGCCAGTCGAAAAAATGGAGGAGACCAAAGACCTCGTCGCGGCGCTTAAGGTTTAGTTTACAGAAGACTAAATCCAAGAAAATGTGATGACAACGAATAGGTGATATTAGAATCAGACTTCTCACATATCACACACGAATAGCTTCGACTGAAAATGAAGTCGAACGGGATTGAGACAGCGGCGAACCTAAAGTAAACTAAATGGAATAGTTATATCAGTTATTCTCCGGATTTCACTCTCCAGGGGACATTGTTGCTCGCTTATCTCAGTAAGTTTGGTTCCACTTACCTAGAAAACCCCCGCGTAGTCCAAATCCTTTGTTGCGAGGTATATTGAGGAAGCATAGAGCAGACATGAGTAAAGTGGTTTGGCAAGTGTTATATTCGAGCTCTACTGACAGTTTCCTTCGAAGACTTTTGAGAATTCTTTAAGAAAGTTCTGGACACAGCTAGGAGTGCAGTGGAGGTAAGGTCGATCCAAATTTATGAACAGAATCGACATAAGATCCCCTATCCTTCTCTTCCAATTTTACGCCATGATATATAAAAAATGCTACAATTTCCCGTGGGTTGTCTGGGACATCTTGAAGCTGACGATATTTTCCAATATAGCAACCTTTGGCAAAGCTCCGTAAGCGTTGGCAACGTGGTAGCTGATTGTACGGGGAACATATACTTGACTAAGCAGTAATGTTTGCCAATGACGTTGTCAGGCCGGCAGTTGTCATTAATAGTGCCAGCGGATACTTCCCTCCTTCCTGAAGAACACGTCAGGTTATCATTGCCCACTGTAACGATATCCAGCGGAAAGGTAATGAAAAGTTTAAAACAAACTGAACTGAGCTAGACGGTGGTTGGAGTTAAATAAGCAACATCAAACTTATCACTTTAATCTAATCCGAGTCATAATTTCCGGTGCCTACGTATTATCTTCTCTGATCCTAATCATGCCTAGCCCACCACAAATTGTATCGGCGGTCAATACAAGTTCAGACAACGCAACGAGCTCTGGACCTACCAACGCAACGAGCTTTGTACGTAGCAACGCAACGAGCTTTGTACGTAGCAACGCAACGAGCTCTGGACCTACCAACGCAACGAGCTTTCCAGCGGCTTCTGGGTTCTTATAATAAGGTCAGGAATTTCAATTATTTTTACAGGTCTTTTGATCCCATGGATTACCCAAACATGGCAAAACCACCAGAAAAAGCTTGAAGTCAAGACCGCCCTAGTAACTCAGATAAGCAAGAGTGTATCAGATTTTTTAATTACGGCTCAGCTGGTCGAAGCTCATAGTCCCAGCATAGCTCTAGCCGACTATCATAATGCATACCGAAACTGGTCAGAAGTGAGTGCAGATATTGAGTCAGAGCTAATGGCTTACTTTCCAACAGATGCATATTCAGCGCAGTGGCATAACTATACAGTAAGCCTCGAGAAGTTCTATTTTTTGTCTGCTGTCAACATACCAGATCCTATAAGAAAAGCACGTATAAATTCGATTCAAGAATACCTATCCACCCGAGCGATTAGTCATGGATTTGGCGACTTCGACGCTAGATCAAAAAAAATACATTAGAATGATTTGGTCAACAGAAACAGTAATTTAACAGCCTATCAAGAAACTTGGCTTGAGGCAAGGGACATGCTAGTGGAAAGCAGTCACAATCTCATAAAAAAAATTCTAACATCGCCTATCCCCGCTTTTCCAAGGCTTTGATGCTCTTTCCAAAAGAATTGCCAGTGACCTTTAGAACTATCTTTAGAACTGCTGGTTGCCGTGTGATGACCAGGATCTGAACATCCAGTAGCGCAACTTTCTCCAGATAAAAATTCAATCAGGTCGGAAGGACTGGTACGAAACAACCAGTAGGAGATAGAAGTATTCATGAAAAGGGTTTTGGTCAGTTGACATTTTATATTGCCTGTTGGAACCGGAACTTCATCCTTCCAATAATTAAGTTTAAATTATAGTTATCTAGTCTAGATAAGTTATACTTATCTGGTTGCCTAAATGTCATACTTTAGTTTACAGTAATAATCTAAATGGAATGTGATGTCATAACTTTAATTTAAAAAAAGATCATGAAGATGAAGTTGCTGATGTGTTGTGTCTTCAGCACTTCATCTTTCTTTCATTCTTTGTTTGTCTGTTTTTGCTTCTTCTTTACTTGTTTGATTGTTGTTGTCTTATTACGAACACAGTTCTTTGTCTTTTGCTGTGCCACAGTCTGGCAGCGCTTTAAAGGTATGTAGCTTCATTGGTGTACCTAATGTGTATGGTGTTGTCGCTACTGGTATGCTATTTTTGCCCATTGGTGGGATTGCATTTGAAGGGTTGTTGTAGTTCTTTAGACCTAATGTCTTGCCTGGTTGCCCATCAGGACCATCTACTACAACTATACCTGCTTGGCCTTTGAATAGTGAAGCATAGTCATGATTGACTGGAGCAAACGCACCTGGTGTTTTGAACACTACGTCTATTATCGCATCATTTGAACCACCAAGTAAGAATGTTTGTTTACCCCATCCTTGAACTACTGAACCAGATATTACTCTGTCTAGCTGCTCTCCTACTATGTGGAAGTTTACCATTGCGTCACCTTCGTTGAGCAAAAAGAATCTAACATGATCTCCTGCCTTGAAGTGTAAAGGCATAGCACCTGGTGTCTTGGTGACTACTGGGTCGTACCCGAATGGAATGCCATTAATCCATGTAAATGTTGGTTGGTGGTTGAACATTGCAGTTTGATTGTAGTTGCCGTCCTTTGTTAGATACCATTCAGAGAAGATGAATTGAACTTCCTTTGCATTTGGACTTACGTTATCCACTATTTTACTACCGTTTTCAGAAAATGTCGGATATTTGTAGCCTGTATATCCGTTAACTGGATCAACTATAACACCTCCAACCATTCCACTAAATACGTGCTGGTCCATGGTAAGCACCGCAACACCTTCACAATGATATTTGAAGAATCCTGGTTGTG
Organism: Nitrososphaera sp. AFS; assembly: GCF_009898475.1. Taxonomy (GTDB): domain Archaea; phylum Thermoproteota; class Nitrososphaeria; order Nitrososphaerales; family Nitrososphaeraceae; genus Nitrosopolaris. Next base: position 35,964 of record NZ_QURE01000005.1, read on the forward strand.
TAGCGATAAAGGTATAATGTCTTTCCCATCCTGGCGTCACTGGTCCAAAGTTTGGTACTGCACTTATTATTGCTGCATGGTTATCTAGACTGTGTGGAAGCTTATTTGTGGATGGATTTGCCAATGTTACGTTTATGACGTCACCCTGTGTGATCCTTATTGTTGGAGAAGGAACGGTTCCATTAAAAGTCAATGCATGAATTACATTTCCCTGAGGTAGCTTGAGGGTTGTTTCATTCGCTATTAATAGGACCTTGTGAATATGAGTCCCTTTGCTTGCCATCAGTTGAGCTGTGGCCATAGTGATTGGAGTGAATCCGTTATCCATAACCAACCTCATTCCCTTCTGTGCGTCATCCGGAGATGGATTTATTAAAGATGTGATTTGTGGCGCGTTATTCGTCGTAGCAGACAGAGCTAAGCCCTTACTTGCAGCTGGTAACAACATTAATCCTGCGAGTAGGATAAACGCTGATACAGCAGTTGTAACGCGTACGTTAGACGATTTTTTCATTAATTTAGCAGTTCATTAGTATTAGATAAGTGTAACGGTAAAATGATCCCGAAAATAGGGAACTATCTTATGCCATTAACATTTATCACGTGCTTGCCTCCAGGAACAATCAAGTTGACTAAGGTAAACCCTTTTGAATTCGTCACGGCATTCTTATACAATGTCCCGTCCATTGTGACGAAAACTGTAGAAGCACCTATCAATTGTGGGATTTTTAAAATTAATGGTCCAGGGACAGGATATTGGTTGTTCATATAAATTTTGAAACTTCCGGTGGATGGATCAGCCTTGATGTTATCGATAGTTGCGAGCCCTGTCATATTAGATAAAATATATCTGTTTTCACCTATGCTTAATCTCATGTTCATGGTTCTAAAATCCACCCCAAAACAGCTGTAGAACGCAACCTTTGACCCAAGAGCGGGATTTGGTGAGACAGAAAAAGAGGCTTTTTCCCCTGATTTTAAGATAGGCATCAACGAAGTAGTGACAGAGTCTATCTGAGCGCCAGTTTTATCATGTGCCGATGCATAAATGGACAAGTTGTAAATATCAAATGAAGCTATATTCTTCACGGTTCCTATCAAAGTACCATTAGATAATGGTATATTGCTATAATTTAGCTTTAAAACGTCAAAGTATGGAATATTCGTAGTATTCAGTTGGTACACATACGGGTTCCCTGTTAACTTGACATTAGATCCATAACGTAGTTTGAACTTAAAGGGAGCCTCCCCATATGCATAGATGGTCTTGCCGTATGGTTGAGCCACCGATGTTGTTTTTACGTTATGGGTAGTTGTGTTTAATCCGAGGAGAACATGGATAGGGACATTAACTTTGTTTTCTACCGTCCCGACCACATACCTAATCCCAGTCTTGTCCACATAGGATCCCACATCAGTAATCAAAGCATTACTGGTTTTGATTGCGTGAGCTGATGTCGCCAGTATGAAGTAGAATAACAGCAAGAACGAAACGCTCGTAATATAATAAGGCATAGAAATCCTGTAAGCAAATTTCACAATTAACTAATTGAAAATCAATTGTATTTTTATTTAAATGTTATCAAATGCAATTACAGGCAATTGCTTTAGGGAAGTTACCTACTGATTGCATCTGGCGTTGGATAACCTAATGTCTCTCATTCTTAACTGCCGGCCAGATCTGCCAAGCTGTACTGCATGTTCATAGATTTATTAGATAGAAAGCTTGTAGTAATGCCTCGTCTAGTCTGGTAATTGATAGATGAAAGTACTTGTTACAGGTGGAGCAGGGTTTATTGGCTCCAGTGTTGCTAATGCCCTATGTCTAGAAGGTACTGAGGTGATCGCTTTTGACGATCTCTCGTTAGGGACTTCGTCAAACTTAAGCAGAGCTGTCACTTTTGTAAAGGGATCGGTGATGGATTTTGACGCGATCCTAAATACTAGCAAGGGGTGCGATTACATTTTTCACTCTGCTGCATTAAGCTCTTCTCCAATGTTCAAATCTGATCCCAGAATAGGAGTAGAAGTAAATACAATCGGATTTATGAACGTGATGGAATCTGCTAAAAGAAATAGTATAAAAAAGGTAATTTTTGCGTCCTCCAGCTCGGTATACAATGGCCAAACCATTCCGTTCAAGGAATCTCAAATTATTTCGCCTAAGACATTCTATGAAGCATCATTTTATTGCAGGGAAGTCTTGGCCAGATCGTATTATTTGGAGTTTGGGTTGAACTCGATCGGCTTGAGATACTTTAGTGTGTACGGTCAGAACGAGCGACACAAGGGAAAATATGCAAATAATATTTCTCAGTTTTTATGGGAAATGAAAAATGGACACGCCCCTACCATATATGGGGACGGAACTCAAACTAGGGATTTCACAAGTGTGGATGATGTTGTCAAGGCAAACATCCTGGCTGCAAAGGCTGAAGAACGCAAATTCGGGATCTACAATATAGGTACTGGCATAGAAACATCATTTTCGAGGGTAATAGAGATCATTAATGAGGTACTTGGAACCAAAATCAGTGCCACCTACATCGACAATCCAATTAAGAATTATGTGTATCGGACTAAGGCAGATATTTCACTAGCTGCATTGGAACTTGGATATCAGCCCAAGTGCAAGTCTCCCGAGGATGGAATAAAGGCATTAGCAAATTATGCCAGAGATAGATAGCAAAAGAGTCCGTCGGCAAAAGACCTGATTTCAAGAAACCTTATCTATCGTACTATGGATAGGATTTTCATGCCATTTGAGAGCTTGGGAGAGTATATAGAGGCTCTAGAAGAAGCCGGCGAATTAAAGCGCATCAAGACCCAAGTGAACCCAGAATTAGAAATCGCAGAGATTATGCGCAGATTAATGTACGCCAGGAATCAACCGGCAGTTCTATTCGAGCGAGTAGAGGGTTATGATATCCCAGTACTTGGAAATGCATTTGGGACAACTAGGCGACTGCAAATTGCGTTAGGTGTAGAAGACTTCTCAGAGATAGGGAACCGTATAGTTGACCTGACAAGACTAACAGTGCCTTCGGGCATGCTTAATAAGATTAGGATGCTTCCAAAGCTATCCGGGATCTCCGACTTTGCTCCAAAAGTGGTGGACACCGGGCCCATAAAAGAAGTAATTGAGACTCAGTACGCTGACCTCGAGAGCCTACCGAATCTTAAATCCTTTCCAAAGGACGCTGGCAGATTTGTCACTTTTGGTGTGACAGTCACGCGACACCCAAGCACAGGAGTCCGGAATCTCGGCGTTTATAGAATCCAAATTATAGATGACAAGCATGCGTTGATGCATTGGCAGATTCACAAAAGGGGCGCTCAGCACTACGAAATTAAAAAGGAACATGGAGGCCCAATTGAGGTTGCTATCATCATAGGAGCGGACCCTGCGACTATTCTCGCGGCCGTGTCACCTGTTCCTGAAGGAATGGATAAATTCTTCTTTTCAGGCATTATGAGAAAGAAAGGTGTAAAGCTCGTCAAATGTAGCACTGTTGATTTAGAAGTACCTGCCAACTCCGAGATCGTTTTGGAAGGGCATGTTAATTCCAATGACCTTCGTATGGAAGGTCCATTCGGCGACCATACTGGCTATTATACTCCTCCTGAACCATTTCCTACGTTCACGCTAACGGGTTTAATGAAAAGAAAGAAGGCAACCTACCTTACCACCGTTGTCGGAAAACCAATATTAGAAGATGCATATATCGGCAACGTTGTCGAAAGGTCATTTTTGCCATTAATACAGCTACTTCAACCTGAAGTAGTCGACTTTACGATGCCAGCAGCTGGATGGTTTCAAGGCCTTGCAGTTATCTCTATAAAGAAAAGATACCCAGGTCAAGCCAAGAAGGTAATGATGGGATTATGGGGCACGGGTCAACTTGCCCTTACGAAAATATTTGTAATAGTTGATCATGATATAAATGTCCATAATGTGGATGAGGTAATATGGGCCGTTACTACAAGAGTAGACCCTAAGAGAGACACTGTCATTATTGATAATGCACCAACTGACACACTAGATCCTGCATCTCCTATGATAAATCTCGGTTCAAAATTAGGGATCGATGCAACTACAAAATGGCTCGAGGAAGGATATACGAGAGAGGTTCAACAACTCGCGACCGTCGATGACAGAACCAAAGCAATTGTTGACCAGAAATGGAATGTATATGGGTTCCGCTAAAGTCTCCCTCCAGCTTTCAACCTTTAAAACGGGGGCGACTTTTTACTCGCTTGTTCTATTGCTATTAGTGTGACGGTTGATTTGATATCAGGTATTTTCTTCAGGCGCCACTTGATAGTCTCCTTTAGCTCCTCAACGCTTCCCTGCTTGAGCTTTATGAGCATATCATATGCTCCGTGAATCTCTTCAACTTCCGTTACAGAGGGTAACTGATGCAGCTCGTTTATAACAGCATCCCTTCGGTTTGCGTCACAATTAATTAAAACATAAGCTGTAGGCATCGCTTGTTTGCTTGTGAATATATCAATGGGGCTAATTAAGTATTGGCTTGAACTAAAGTCATTTACGACACGCCAATGTTAATGTTTGAGAAATCACAACTCATGATGCTAGTTATCTGATTATTCTCATAGTTCATTCTACATTAAACTTGTTTTTAATACCTTTCAGTCACAAATTGATCTCAAGGGTATACAGAGCATGGGTGTGATCTACACAGACTGGAATGCCAACCTGAGGAGAGGTGCCCGTATTAACTTTCGTCCTGAATGACTTCCACAGCTGCGTCTTCGATCTTTTCCACAGCAGGATAGTACGCCCTTAAATCTTTAGATTTGTAGTCTTCAACCCACCTAAACTTTCGCTGAAGTGTAGAAGTGTATATTTTTTTCCAGTCAAGATCCACATGTACCATCCATGCCCTCATAACTCTAGGGTCGATGTAGTTCCTCAATGACGTCCCAAGATTGTAATCGCGAGTATTCTTTTGGAGCTTCAACTGTGTTCGAACCTTGTCCAATCTTGCTTCCAGTCTACTTTTTTGAGTCTCAGTTTTCCACTTGTGTTCCTGAATATCCAGTTTAAGCCGTTCAATAGTTTCTTGCTTCTTCAGCAACGATTGTTCGTACCTTTCGATAGCCTTTTTACTCGCGGGATTATTTGGATCAATCCCCTTCTTGTGGTTACAAGTCACTGCTGCTTTCAGGTTTGCCATTTTGGCGACATAAATTTTATCAGCCTCTGTCGAACTCCGGCTTATTCTGATCGGTGGTTTAGCAAGAGCTTCTTTTACAGTTCTAGTAGTAGTAAAAGTTCTAAATACCTTGGCAGTTAAGCCCGGGACTTGTTTTGGATCAATGCTCCTGAGAAAACTATTTACCTTACTAGAAGTAATTCCATCAAAAATTTGATGGTTTGGTTCCTTATCTTTCATAAATAACCTTAGATTTTCATACAATCCCCTAGTGTCTTCTGAATCGACTTTAAGGGTTTTTTGCCATGGGACACTGTCCTTCCCTAAGAAATTAAACTCTACGAACATTCCCGAGTTTTCCACAGGGAACTTGATGTGTTCTACTCTCAGTGTCGATGCCCCGACAGTGTCAGACTCCTCTGGATCTTTTTCGTCCCCAACTCGCATCGACAATTTAAAGATTAGATAAGAAACTGTAGCAATTTTCCTTTTATTTATATCCGAAGATTTAAGCATTCTATGGATAATTTCCCTCTGTACTTTTTTGATGTGCTTTCCCAGAGTATTAGCCTTATCGTATTTTTCCTTCTCATTATTCTGCTTTAGCGTTGCCGAATCATGTAGCCAGACATACTTGCGCTTTCCTGTTAATTTCTCTGTCCAGGTCGCTAGCCATGTCGAAGAATGATCATGAACGATGCTCTGCCAATTCCCTGGAGGAATTGAAGCTTCCTCACCAAGGTTAAGTATAACGTCTTCCGCCTCTACACGTGGCTTCCATCTCCCTCGTAAAGGATGTTGACCTCTGCCCATAAACAAACCTGGAGGTTCCACCAACCAATTGGCTATGTCTACTTCAGTTCCATCGATTACTGCCTTGGCGTATGTTGCTTTGAGTTTCTCTTTTTCTAGATGTTTCGTGATTTTCAAGCTTTTCCTTTCTTCCCTTGGAAGGTTTCGAATCCTTTGTTGTTCTGCCTCTCGAATTTGCTTTTCATTTTCTACCAGGCTGAAAGCTTCTGAAAAATCGATTTCTGAAATGCCATTAACAGATTGTAAATCTTTTGGAAGTAGTTTCCTGAAGTCACTCAAAAAATTATTTTGAAAAACCGGATCGTGAATGTAGTGAGTATCCTTCTTCTTTGCCCACGCATATACTAATTCTTCTTGACTTTGATCGAGAGATAATTTCCTGCCCCCAATAGACACGGTTAAGCCTTTGGGCTGATAAGGAGGGGGGAATGCGACACCATTGTGTTGAAGCGTATGCCATTTTCCATTCAAAACTGTAGTAGTGGCGTGCGATTCCATCGGATATAACACAAAAAGATCAATCCACTATTCTTAAACCTTACCCAACGACTAAACTGATCTCAAACATAGATTACATACTAGAATGTCGCTGGGTTCGATATCTGAATTGATCCAATTTGATTAGCTCGTGATAAGATCCAAACTCGCTTGGATTAATTTCATCTAGCGCCGAACTGGAGTCTGATCCCTCTTGGTCGAACGCTTTCACTACTCTATAAAGGGTAGTACGCTCGACTGGGGTCCTGCCTATTTCTTTTATGATTGAATGTAAATATTTGGGTTTCATTAATTGACCGTATTGTGCACCAGCAGCAGTGGAAATGCTTTCGTTCATCAGTGTCCCTCCTAGGTCATTGGCACCTGCATCCAACAACAGCTGGGACATTCTAGGTCCCTCCTTTACCCACGAAACCTGAATGTTATTTATCAGGCCACTTAACATGATTCTCGCAACGGCATGCATTTTCAAAACTTCGTCCCCACTTGGTCCGGGCCTAACGACAGGTGTCGTATTTTCGTCGGTACTGTTTTTCTTTATTGTGCGATACATAGGTGCCTCTGTATGTATGAAGCTCAGAGGTACGAATTCGGTGAAGCCATGCGTACTTTCCTGAATTTCCCTCAGTATTTCAATATGCTTTACCTTTTGAAGGGACGTTTCTACGTGACCATACATAATTGTAGAAGTAGTAGGAATCCCCAGTGAATGAGCAGCTCTGATCACCTTGATCCAGTCGCTGGCACTGATCCTCCCAGGCGATATCAAATTACGCAAGGTTTGATCTAGGATTTCAGCGGCTGTCCCTGGGAGGCTACCGACTCCAGCTTCTTTCAACGATTTCAAATATTCGTCGACAGACATCTCAGAACGAGTTGCTCCGTATAAAACCTCCTCTGGAGAAAAGGCATGTATATGTATGTCAGGAATCTCTTTTTTTATTGCTCGACAAATGTCTATATATAAAAATCCGTCCATTTTTGGAGGTAACCCAGCTTGTATGCAAATTTCGGTTGCGCCTAATTTCCAGGCTTCCGTGGCTCTTCTCAAAATCTCCCCAATTGGCAATAAATACCCTTCTTCTTGCCTGAAGTCTCTACTAAACGCGCAGAAACCACACCTCTTTATACAAACATTCGTGAAATTTATGTTTCTATTTACCACGTAACTGACTCTCTTCCCTACAGCCCTCTTTCTTAATTCATCAGCGACTGTCAACACCATTCTCATTTCAAGTCCTTTTGCTTCAAATAATTCAACTCCTCTCTGAGTGGAGATTTCCTTTCCACTTAAAGCTAGGTCTAATGAGTCAGAAATTATTGGGTCAATCTGTTTTAGAATTGAATCCAGTGTCACAGTAGATAACCCTCCGGAACTAGACCGAATTCATCGGAAATCGGCTTGACAAAACTCTTGAGGTCTTGAGAAATAAATGAATCGTTAAATATAAATTCAGGATAAATGGGAAGCCTGGCTCGTAGTGAGAACCCACATTTTCTTGTGATTTCATCGATGGTCGTAATAGAGGGCCAAGGAAATTCAGGATTAACATGATCAATCGTCACCGGTGAAATGCCTCCCCAATCGTTGATACCAGCCTCGAGAAACTTTCCAAAATGATGAGGACTAAGGTTAGGTGGAACCTGAATATTCATTTCCTTTAATATAATTCTGGCTAACCCTACCGTCTTCAGAAAATAGTCAGCGGATGGCGGTTGCGTATTTGCCATCTCGGTAGCTTGTTTCGGCGTAAAGTTTTGTATTATAACCTCTTGAATATGTCCATATTTCCTGTTGATTTCCTTAATTAAGTATAATGAGTTTACTATATCCGAAGGCTCTTCACCTATCCCAACGAGTAGGCCTGTAGTAATCGGTATGCTCAATTGTCCTGCACTTTCTAGCGTCTTAAGCCTTACCTTAGGATTTTTACTTGGGGCAAATTCGTGTGGCATACCCTTTCCCATTAACTTTTCACTTGAAGACTCGAGCATAACTCCTAAACTGACATTCGTATGTTTCAAAAGAGACATTTCCTTTTTTGTCATACTGCCAGCATTCGTATGTGGAAGCAGACCTGTCTTTTGCAGGATCAATTCACTTATCTCGCTTAGATAGTCTATTGTAGATGAATGTCCAAGAGAGTGTAACCATGATCTAGCTTGTGGATATCTCTGTTCTGGTCTTTCACCGGTGACTAGAAGAGCCTCCGTACACCTGAATCTTTTCCCGGTCCTTGCCAATCGAAGTACATCAGAAGGAGTCATCATGGATACTAGATTATCTGATGGTGCCTTGCGGTAGGTGCAATAAGAGCAGAAATCGCGACATAAATTCATAACATTGAAGAATATTTTCCTAGAATAGGTAATCGGACCAGGTTTGAATTTGTCCCTAATGCGTTTGGCGTTTGAAAGGATCGCTTCTGAGTCAAGAGATATAAAAAGCTCCAAAGCCTCATTTTTTGATATATCTCGACCCTCCAAACTTTTATCCAGAGATTCAAACTGGCAACGATCGTGCCTTGTAGTTAGCAAGTGTATCAGCTTTGTTAAATTAGGTCATTCTTAATAAAGAGTTAGAGGTATACCTCCTACCTCAGCGGATTCTGTTGTTCTTTAACTGTATATCGTCTGTTCCTCCATATGACCGCTCCGGGTTTATTCGCGTCAATGATTGAGGATATAAAAGAAAAAGAAATAATCACAGCCGCAATTGGAGAGGCTATCGCATAGAGAGCGCTCTGACGTAGAGCAAATTTAGAATGCATAGCGTTACTCAATACTATGAGAACGCAGGTCATGGTAGATGTTATGAGGAGAATATAGAGTAATGGGTCCCCATACATGAGGAGTAACAAATAGGAGTATAGCAGCATGATAAACGGTACCAGCAACAAGAAAAAAAGAGCGATCACCATAAGGCTTGTTTTTATACTGTGTTGACTATAAAGTGGAATCATCAATCGTCTTAAACCCTGCCATAGAGAACGAAGATCTCTTGCCCAGATCGCTGTTATCTCTTCTTCAGCCCTAACCATTTTTAACTTGAATTTTGCTTCTTTAACCTTGCCTCCAAGCGCCCCATCCTCCACTAGCTCTTGTTTCACTTCCTTGTGCGTACCCACTTTCTCGTATACAGTTTTGGAAATAATGAAAAAGCTACCGAAGAAATAACCTACTTTTGTTTCGGGATCGTTTACCCTTATTGCGGAAAATCGCGTGTGAAGAAACGTTGAGAGCATCGGCAAAGTGGCTCTAGTCCACCTGTCTAAGCAGAGTAGCCTTGGCATAGCTGTGATCGCATCCAGATTCTCGAGTAAAAATTGCTTGACGGCTAGCGACATCAAAGAAGGCGAATGTTGCGTATCTGCATCAGTAAAAAGGAGCAAATCTCCTGTGGACCGTATGTAGCCCTGATAACATGCCCAATTTTTGCCAACCCACCCCTCTGGCCGAGGACCTAGCTCGATAAAGACAATATTCTGATGCTCTTTCGAGTATTGCGAAATTATATCTCCAGTCTCATCTGAAGACGAATCATTAATAGCTATTATTTCATAATTCAGATAGTCTTGGAACAAAAGCGAGTCCAGACACTTGGAGATATACATGGCTTCATTCCTAGCCGGCAAAATTACGCTCACCTTAGGTATCGAACCTATAGATGCGCTATCAATGTCTTTAAGCTTGGGTGAGAGTCGATAAGATTTCTTCAAATACAATGTCAGGTAAATCCAAGTCATACATATGGCTATCATAACCACGGAAAGCAATGCGTTAGCCAAGATTGTCGCGAGCCACATTTTAAGGCATATTGACGGAAACTACAGATATAGATTTTGTTGAAATTTATCGCTCATCCAAACGCTAGTATTCGCATAGCCCTGACTCGAATAAATCAGAATATCTCGGATGTTACTTGCCTGGTTTCAAGTTGTTACCTGAAAGTATTAATGTAACAGCATATGCTTAGTCCTTCATGACAGAAACAAAATACAACTTGAGTTTGCCCTTGGCGATAGCAATTGGTGTGATGATAGTAACTGCTGCTTCGGCAGGTTCTGCACTTGCGGCTGGCAATACATCCAATGCGAGTGGAGCAACAGCAGGTAACATGACAAAAGCAGGTGGAGCAACAGCAGGTAACATGACAAAAGCAGGTGGAGCAACAGCAGGTAACATGACAAACAAAAGCAGGTGGAGCAACAGCAGGTAACATGACAAAAGCAGGTGGAGCAACAGCAGGTAATGCCTCAGCAGCCGCAAAGAATGCCACATCGTCAAATTCATCCAATCCAGTAGCCAAGCTTGGTCAGGCGATCTCGAAAGGTCTGGGCAGTATATTCGGCGGAAAGAAATAACCTCTACGAACTTTTTTTTGTTTTAGCAAATAGAATCTGAATTGTTAGTTCCTTGACTGGGACTCAACCACAGAAAGCGTTTTTAATCGTATTTTTGCACTGCCTTTCGTGGATGTAGATACAGTAGAATACGTAAGTTACGACGAGTTCTCGAAGGTTCAGCTGAAGATTGGAAGGGTTATTCATGCTGAAGCTATCCAGGGGATGCAGAAGGTCTTCAAAGCAGTTGTGGATGTAGGTAGCGAACAAAGAGAGCTTGCGGTCGGCGCGGCCCATTACTATTCGCCCGAACAATTTATTGGGAAACTGGTAGTGGTATGCACCAATTTGGAACCGAGGAAAATCGGTGGCATGATGTCAAACGGGATGTTACTTGCGGCCGAGGAACCAGGTGGTCGACCTGCCTTTTTGACAGTTGCTGAGGACACTCCGATCGGATCGGTAGTACGCTAGAAGACGTATGTCTCTGATGCATAAAGTGCTATCAGATTTTTATAAAATAATGGGATTGGTCGATGCTTACTGACACGTCAAAGCGAATCTATTGGGGATCGCTGCATCTTTTATAATATCAAGTTTTGTTCAAATACTTCAGGCTTGGCGTTTGAAAAAAGGATTAGTTATTGTTTACACTGGTAAAGGCAAAGGCAAGACGACTGCCGCTCTGGGAGCAGCTCTCCGTTCTGTAGGACATGGACACAATGTTATAATGATTCAGTTCATCAAAGGAGAGTGGTACTATGGGGAACTAACAAGCTCCAAAAAATTGGAACCTCATTTTGAATTGATTGCGGCTGGAAAGGGATTTGTTGGAATTCTGGATGACGATCATACTTTAGAACAACATAAAGAAGCCGCCTCAAAGGCTGCTAAAATTGCGATCGAAAAGCTTGCTACTAATGCATACGATCTGATGATTCTTGATGAAATCAATTATGCTGCTAACTTGGACTTAATTCCCCTAGAAATGATCATACAAATCATCAAAAGCAAGCCAATCAAAACAACACTTATGCTAACGGGTAATTATGCTCCATCAGAAATTATCGAATTAGCTGATCTAGTTACTGAGATGAGGGAAGTTAAGCATCCATATAAATTAGGAGTTAAAGCAGTTGAGGGAATCGATTATTAGCTACCCTTTTTACAGATTGCTTCGTGTTCAGCCATACAATATGAATCTTGTATGCGTATGGTAACCTTAAAGTATGCCATTCGGACCGATACTTTTGGATGGTAACCACCGAGATGCGACGGCTTCCAGAAGAAGGTGATATTGTTATTGCTACTATCAGGCAGCTGACGGGTCATGGTGCGTATGTGGTTTTGGACGAATACAATGATATGACTGGTTTTCTTCATATTTCTGAGATTGCCACAGGATGGATACGTAACATAGAACGATACGTAAGGCCCAGACAAAAATCAGTATTCAAAGTCATCAGAGTAAACAAGACGCGTGCCGAAGTTGATCTATCTCTGAAGCAGGTATCCGGAGAAGAAAGAAAGGCAAAGCTTATCGAGGTAAAGAAGAATGAAAAGGCATCGGCCTCTATGAACATTATCAAGGAAAAGACCAAAATCAATGACGCCCAAGTCAAAGAGATTGAGGACAAAATTCTTCAGAAATATGACTATATCTATGACCTCTTCGAAGAAGTTGCAAGGAAAGGCATAAGTGTCATTTCGGATATTGATCTGTCGCCCGAAGTTCTTAAGGCGATCGATGAGGAAAGCAATAAAGTCCAGATCCCTGGTGTAGAAATTCGAGGAATAGCAGAAATTGCTGTCAAAAAGCCGAATGGAATTGATATTATTAAATCGACACTAGGAGCTGCCGAATCCAGTAAAAGTACAACTAGTACTGTGAGTGTAGCATACATTGGCGCTCCTAGGTATAGGATAGTAGTCGAAGCAGAGAATTTTAAAAATGCGGAAAAAGCCATGAATAGTTTAGTAGAAAAGATACGCTCTAATTTAGAGAAACATCATGGGACATTCAACTTTTTACGGGAAGAATCCAAGAAGACACATTTTCAAAAATAGAGTCGATCACATCATGAAACACATGATTCGAAAATGTCTAAAATGTTTTTTATATACCCTAAAGCCTCTTTGCGATAGATGTGGCGCACCGACAGTCGATGCACACCCTGCTAGATATTCTCCAGATGATAAATACGCGCGTTATCGGATAGCGGACAGATACGTACAGCTAGATATTGAATCTAATCCTACAAATAACGCATAGGAATATCTGATTATCCAGCCATCGTCCGATGGCCCTTGTTGACAACAATGTTCGGCTGAAATTCACGGCGGTACAGCTGTAGCGTTTCCAGATGGCAAGTGTGTGGAGTTTTTAGTCGCGTTTATTATGCTATTGGTTGCAAATTTGGTTGCATTAGTGTTTTTAACTAGATTCACTGTACTATTAATTCTTCCAGCGGCTGCACTTATCGCGTTAGTAGCTGCAGTCTTGTTCATGCCAGCAGCTGCGCTTGTAGCGTTAGTAGCTGCAGTCTTGTTCATGCCAGCAGCTGCGCTTGTAGCGTTAGTA
>NZ_QURE01000145.1 GCF_009898475.1 Nitrososphaera sp. AFS
TTTAAGCAACCAACTAAATTACTTTGGTTTTGAGCAAGGGTGAAGAAATAGACGCCAAGTATTTGTAGATACATTAGCAATCAGTGCCTCTAGATCCTTAATTGACTTGATCATTACTACTCTTATTGGCAACAATTTACAAGCTAAGATCCAACCCTTTTCATCTGTGAGCCACATTTAGGACAGGCAGCTTGACAATGTTGTGATCCGCAATTCATGCAGTAATATTTCAATTTGTCACTACCGATACCAGAACCAAAAATTCCTTCTCCTGAGCCCATTCTTTTCATCTTTATCTTTCTCATATAGAAACTGAGCAAAATGAAGACTCCTACAATGGCAACCAATGATATTGGAAATGGCAATAATATCGAAATTATTATGCTGATTCCTAGAGATATTCCTATCCATATTATTTGGTTAAGAAGAAACTGTTTGTTGTTAATACCCATTTTTGCATATATCTCCTCCTACCTAGGTATCTGATGTTTAACTAATTAAATAAAGTAATCTACTAGAATCTTTGTTTAATTGCCGCTGTAGAAGAATTTGTGAACAATCCATTGCAATCCAAATTTTCCACTTAGGGTCTAAAGGAGAGACCGTTACATTTGGCTACAGCACAACGAGTTTGATACCTATAGAGTCCAGAAGCGCTCCAGTGGTGGCTTTTCGTGTGACCACACTTACAAATAGATTCTTTCTCACTCAAACGGTTGATTTTCTGCCCCCATAATGAGAACCAGCACAAACACTTCCACCACTATTACGCACAATTCCACATTGCATCCGCACTTTACTCCAAAGCATAAAACCCTACTACTGTCAGTAGTAACTTGAATATTGCAAGACTAAGAAAACGGAGTAATTTTTCATATGTACAAATATTAAATTAGTCTCAAGAGTCCTCTAGTACTATATTACTTTTTTCTCCTGTCCTCTCTCTCCCGGATTCCTTACTATTGACATTCCTTTAATGCTAAAGAATTTCTCAAAGCAGTTTTTTCAGCTAAAGCCCACTGCAATACTTCTATTTCAATGTTAAGTGTTTCTGTATATATTGGGTTATGCGCTGAATGTATATTATTCTTTACTTGTTTGAATTTTACAGTTAATTCTTTCTTCTAATGTCGGTAATTTACTCATATGAAAGTACCTGATGGATAGGATTTATTGACTGATTCATAATCTGGAGGGGTATGCTACCATGAAGCAGTACAATTAATTCTAGCGGTTTCCATGATCACACATGGTCTTAATAGGATTTTCAGACACGCTCAGTCTGGCACAGTCAGTCGGAATAGTAGGGACGATGGTCCTGACACTTTATTTCTCGAAGAGGCATATACAGGCGTTATCAAGTGACACTGAAACGAGGGTTCTGAATGATTTGGATGAGAAATTTCACAGAATGACTGAAATTATTATGGCGGATCCATCAATGGCAAAAGTAATAAGCGGAATAGACACTCACGATTACCCAAAGTCGTACGGTATAACAGCCAAAGAAATGGCATTCTCTTATTATATTCTCTGGATGTGTGCTCACGCCTTTGCGATGCGCCAGAGGAAAGTACTTGATGATAATGAGTGGGCCGGCTGGTTACAATGGATGAGAAATTGTTTTCGAAGAGGAACAATAGTAGAAACATGGAAGCAAGTAGAACCCAACGGTCGGTTCAATCCTGCCTTTCAGAATTTCATTAACAGAGAAATGGTAAAAGCGTAACCCATAAATGGTTCTTACCCTTTTTGTGATATAATCAATACACACATTGTATTGAGTCTTTTTCCGGATGAAGACATCCTAACAAAAGGAATTGCGACTCGGAAAGGATTTGCAGACAGATTACCAGATGAAGATAAAGAGACATCTCCAAAAACGCTCGATGAGTGTTATAGATATTCAAAGGCAGTTAATGTGAAAGACACTTCTTTCTGATAGAATCAATGACAATAGATACCGCTCTACAATTGGTATTCGGAATATTTTTTTAGAAGAAACTAAAATGTTTTCGGTGATGGTACGATGGATAACACCAGTATGTCTGCCTGATAATCATGTTCTATACTTAGCAAGCAGAAACCATTTCTCTGTCGACTGCGACGCTGGAAATGTCACCGTTATAAAACACTGCAAATAATCGCCTATAACACCGAACCTTTTCATCATAATCCAGATTTGGCATACGATCCCGCTGATAGGATATTGCTGTTGCTGATGTTTATTCTAATGCAGTTTCTGTGATAAACATCCTGTTCAAATACTTTGACTGATACATTTCCGGCCGGTTCGACAACGAATGGAGTCGTATACGATTCAAAGAACGGTAATGTTTACGCCACTAACGCTGGATCTCCTGTAATCGTAATAAAAATACCCGTTCTAATAGAATGTGGATGCTCCTTCCTTACTTTTTTTATATAGCAGGGGCCCCAATAACTTACAATGTCTAAGTGGTCAACAGGCCCAGACGGTGTTGCTCAAATTTATCCTACGGCACCAGGCGGAACAGAATTTTATTTGAACATGGATAATCCGTATAAAGGAGGCTCTAATACATCACGCCCAACAGCACAATTTAACATTTCTTATGGGAAGGGTTCACAATTACCATTTACAGCCGAGACGGCGGCAAATGGCCTGAAGTATTTTAACACAACAGGCAATCCCATTAATTATGCCTCTGGCTCAAAACCGGGAAGAAGTGTAAGACTGGACGTTTATCCTGATGGCGGTAAATGGGCAAACAAGACGTCTCATTCTTGGCAGAACAACCCTGGATATTTATATACTGATAAAGGAATTGGCTCAGGTGAATTTACCGTCTTTATCCGTGTCAATGGTGATCTTGACTCGCATCAGGCATATGCTTGTAAAATAGGCGGTAGAGATGAGGACGCTATTCGTTCACTGATAGAAATGGTTTATCCTACTGCAACACATTCGGATATCCAAGTCAACTACAATTACGCACACTTTCCATACGTGCATGCAAAGCCATCTTTAACTATTTCGCGTCCCCCTCCTCTTGCTGACAACGGAAAATGGATTGGCGTAAAAACAATTCATGCCCTTGCTGCAGACTGCAAATCTTCTAATTGGGAGATGTGGATCGATACCAATCCTTTTGAATCAAATGGAACGCCAGCCAATAATTGGTTACTGGCCGCGACGTACAAGGACAATGGAGTCCCAGAATACAACAATATTCCTCTGACATGGAAATGTCATAAGGACGTATGTAGAGTAGACGGGTTTGCAAGTGTTGATTTCACTTTGATTTCTGACAGGGAAATAATTCCTAGCGCGCCTACATCGTCACCTGGTCGTCGGACCGAATCGCTTCAACAAGAACATGCGGGATTCTATAGTATGATATCAGGGGCTAAAAATATTCTGAAGAAAGTGACTCGATAGTAAGACAGAAAGGCTCAATAGATGTCAAGTAATAATGTCCTGCCCGAGTATGAAGTAGGAACGTCACATGGCGGAGGATCGATATAGAATAAGATGGTAGAATGATTGCATTTATACGAGTGCTTGTCAGTAATAAAGACAATTCTTCTACAAAGGTTATACAGTGGAACCAAAGAGGCGATAAAACATTTACTTGAAAAAGGATTTAATGTCAAACAAAGAGCACGCGGCATTTATGATGATAGTCCCGGTATGCATGTGATTCTTGAAAAAATGGCCTCGAGCACAAATGAGTACTCTATAGTGTCTATACGATCCGGTAATATGGATAAATTTCCAAATTTTGATAGAACTCTTAATGCATTGATCCAGCGTATGACTGTTAAAGGATTCGCGCGGCTTTGATATTTACCACGTGTCGGTTTATTGATCAGGTTAAATTATTTGTACAATGGGCTATTAAGTCTATTTTTGTCGAATGGAATGCCTAGAATGGCAGGGGAATTGCGCTTGGTTGGTGGACTAAAATTCGAAAAAAATGGACGCCAGAAATTCTTATGTATACGCGCTGGTGTATGGAACAAGGAGAACGATAATGCTGTTCGCAATATTGTGAAATTGTTCAGGGATATGGGCTTTAAAGTAAAAAGGATGAAAATCAATCAATTATGGACCCTAATTGGATTTGAAGAACAAACAATTGAGGTAGACTTTGTTGGGGCTAACGATGTAAGAATACGGTAAGGTTGCCATACATCACTTGAATTTCGATAATACAACTGGTCACACATCAATGTAAACGCCATACAAGAAGTAAGGTTGATACTGGAGGAGTCACCTTTTCTTCAGATCTGATTGATTTTGATCATATAACCATCTAAAGTCTATTTGTAGTGTGTTATATGTATCAACCCATTTATGCGAAGGATGGTTTGATTCTGTCTTTGCTAGGGGATTCAAGTATGCTGTTATGTCGTATTTAGCAATTTTCCGGAATCAATAATCTGGCTGATTTTGCGCTCGGTTTGATGTTGCTTTCGTTAGATTCTGCAATCAAAAAACTACATAGAATAGATGCCATATTCGAACTAGCTTGGGCTAATTGATAAAATTGACTTGTTGGACGATAGGCCGGCGGTTGGCGTGTCTATCTTTTTCTGTATACTTTTTGCTTTATTTGCTGACCCCGCTACTACCGTTGATGTTTGCCGCTTCTTTCAAAATACCGACAGATAGAATCCATGGACAGAATGGAGGGAATGGGATTTGAACCCATGACCACCTGCGTGTAAGGCAGGTATCATAACCAGTCTAGACCATCCCTCCATTAAATCGTAAGAGCAATTCTTGCCTTAGTGTATATATACATATATTGTCGATTGAATTTACCAGCTCCTATCACAAGCGATGATTTATTACTTCTTCTGAATAAAGCCTCTTTCAAGGTTTATACTCGCTGTTCGCTATCAAAAATTAAGGCTAAGAACTCAAACTTTTATTAACCAGTCATACAAGACCTTCGACAATGTCTGTCGGAAACAATCGTGACAATTTAAGAGCCGTAGCAGAGCAATTGAAGCAACTTGCCGACGACATTCAAGAACAATATGAATCATTTGTCGATGCAACCGACCTATATAAGAAAGGAAAGGTGAATCAACAGGACTTTATACCCAAGTTAGCAGATTACCTTGTTAGGTCAACATCGCTAAGTACTGGTGCCATTGAAGTTTTATTTGAGCTCAAACTAGCAATTGAGAAGAATCTTTCTAACGCCCCAGCGCGGGCAGATAAACCTATGGATGTTATCTCAAGCCCCTCACTCTCGACTGCCGTTACAGATTCCGCTAAGTCTGGTAGTGTTAGGATTTGTAAAAGTTGCGGTTCGACCATCCCTCTTAGAGCCAAATTCTGCAATAAATGTGGGAAGTCGCAATAATTAAAAATGTGAATCGACAAAAAGGACCATGAAGATATTCAACGCAAAAGCCGCAACAGAAGAATACATGTCAACGCATTCTCTTACGTTTTCTACTCCCGAAATGACCCTAAAGAAATTTGCAATGTGGCTTGGAGAGCCAGTAAATAGTTCAGAGGAGAAAGAAGGTACTATACCACGACTGATGTCTTACATTGAAGATAAGAAGGCTAAGAGTAAAACTTCTTTTTTTGATGTCAATGACACATTCCAACCCAGCGGAGCGGTCACAAAAATGTATGGCCATGTCGAAAATATGACAGTTCCTAAACATGATACTTTTCCACACGACATCGCTGCGCCAAAAACTTGCATTGGCTGTGGTTCCGAAATAAAATCAAATGCCAGATATTGTACTAATTGTGGTAAGAGGCAATTGTAAAGTAGTCCTTCCTATCTTGAGTTTTAATAGCTTGTTCCGGTGGTTGTTCATTCGTATCGATTAAGCATGGGCCAGAACTATTTCATTCTGCAATCTATTATTCTATCATGACCTATTGATGCCATGCAATGTCATGAAATATGCTGATATTTACCAGCCTGCATTAGTATCACAGGATTAGAATAGCTCAGCTTCAGTCAAGGAGAGAGGCCCATTACAAAAGCTAAACTACAAGATGGCTCTGACTGGTAATACTTCCCTTGGTACGAACAACAATGGGAGTAATACATTCAATGCATGGGATCATAACGAGATAATATTGGGTAACTTGTACCGTTGACGTACTAACCTTTTTGTTTTCTAAGTTCTTTCGATTGAATCGAATTTGACATTATTATTATTATAGTTACTTTGCATCGCATTTCTAGGAGATTTATAAAATTGTCATGGAGAGGTGACTCTTTTTTAATCCTCAATAAATAATAATCGTAGCGTTGATCTTGGATTGCATCTGCCTGCCAAATATTTAAAATTCTTCGGCTGTGCCAATATATACTGACTTTGGCCAAATGTTAGAAGTGGGAGATTAGCACAGCGATAAGTTGATTAAATAAATATTCTGATAACTTGCTTTAATACAGCCAATCATAATTTCCTAACTGAATTAACTGAGGACGGCTTTTGAAAACAAAACTGGCATATTATCGTGGTAGATTTTTTGTGGCTGGTTGTCATCAATCTGTCGAGAAGGTGTTAGACTCCTGACAATATGACGAATTAGAAGCTCATCTAAATTTGATCACAAAATTACAAAAGAAATGGTTTCACATATGTGAGGTCAATTTACTCGGCAGGATGACTGGTGGATTCACTTAAATGTGACATCAGTCACTGGTAATAATCTATGAAGAGTAACACAGTAGTACCAATGTTGGTACTAGTTCTGATATTGTCAGGATTGACTTTGATTGTCACTTCAAAGCTCGTAGCTCTAGCCCAACCAGGTCCAACAAACCTGTTAACTTATGCGAACTCTACGGACGGAATTAAATTCCAGTATCCTTCCAATTGGGACATAGTACAAAACGGGACAAAACAGGACACAGAAACTGATATCGTTACCCTTTATCCACCATCAAGTAATTCCAATGCTAGCATCGATGTCAGTACAGATGACATTTCAGACGAAAAGGGAACGTCAGTAGCTCAATACTCGAGTGCAGGTTTGAGTGACTTGAAACAATCACTTAAGGATTTCAAATTGATTGACTCAACCACCAACAATGTTCTTGCGACCTTACCAGCATACAAATTGGTATATACATATCAGGATGGCAACACCGTACTCAAAGATATGGAAATCGGGGCAATAAAAGGCAATAAAGCATATATAATAACTTATGAAGGTGGAGTTGGCGAATATGACAAGTACTTACCGATGGTGCAGAAAATGATCGATTCATTCCAAGTA
>NZ_QURE01000034.1 GCF_009898475.1 Nitrososphaera sp. AFS
TTAAAGGTTCCAACAACCTGCCTTTTTGATTTGAAATCAGGGTCGATAGGACCTTCCTGTTTAGAATAGTTTGTGCCAGTACCGCTAAGAGAAATAGTACTATCGGGCCCCATCGCAGCTAGCTGGACTTTCGGTGCAACCTCAGCTGATGGCTCCGGAGCTTTGGGTGGAACAGCAGGAACTGAGGCTGGTGGGACCGCTGTTGCACTTCTTGGCTTAGGGTTATGAGCCAGAGGAGTCAAACTCTCTAAATTCCTTATCGCACTTTCGAGCGAAATTTTTTCAGCCTTTTGATAATGAGCTATTAGTTTGTCTCCTATCTTTGTGTTCCTTATTGCCGTATCGATTATCATTTTGGCATAATTATCGGCTTTCTGTCTATAATTTCTAACCCAATAACAATCTCCAAAGAATTCCAATGGCTTGATCTGATATATCAAATCTACTACTTCACCTGTCACTATTTCAACTGTGACATAAAGATCAGCTGATAATTTTCTCTGAGTTAGAGGATCGAGCCCACTTTCGGTCCATTTGTGGGTAGCATATATTCTATCTGCATAAGAATCCATTTTGAACCCAGAACTTTTCAAATCGTTACTAACGCTAGAAATATCAGAAAAGTCTATGAGTTCTACAGGCAATCTGAATATTCCTAATCTGGAAGCATGTAAAGGGTAAACCCCCCCCTTTTCGCAATCTCTGATAACATTATCCAAACACGGTCCCTGAGCAAGGATGACATCGAAATAGCTAAATTTGAAGGGCCTAAAAGGCTTTCTATTAACTAGTGTCGTCGGGGCAAGTTATTTCTTGGATCGCCTTGTATCTCTGCTCCATTTCCTCTGCAAATTTTACAACATCTGTAATTTGGTATTTCGACTCAGGAAAAAACCACCTAATTCCAACCTTATGACCAATACCGTCAACATCATGAATCATCCCCTTATCCGCTACGACGCTATATTTGTCATCATAATTTCTTTCCCGCACCTCCAAACCGCGTTTTGTCCTATCTTCCAATATTATGTTGGAGGCATCATCTTGGTAGATTAAATAGAACTTACCCTTTATTGGAAGAGATTTATCGTTTGCCATAAATCTTTCCTAGATTATTCCACTTATTTTTCTATTGGATTGCCTATCATATTGCCCCATTCAGTCCACGAACCATCATAGTTGCGAACTGACGGATAACCAAGAAGGTATTTCAGTACGAACCAAGTATGTGATGATCTCTCACCTATTCTACAGTATGAGATGACCTCTTTGTCAGGAGTGATTCCCTTTGCATGATACAGCGAGCTAATCTCATTGGCGCTTTTGAATGTCCCGTCTGTCTCATTAATTACTTGCGCCCAGGGTACATTGATTGCCCCGGGAATATGGCCTCCTCTCTGTGCATGTTCCATCGGATATTCAGGAGGGGCAGTAATTTCTCCAGAAAATTCTTTCGGTGAACGAACGTCAACTAAAATAGCCTCTGCCTTTTCCATTGCCCGTTTTACGTCTGCTAGATAAGCCCTGACCCCTTCATCAGGAGGTTGAGCCGAGTATTTCGAATTACTATTAGCTGTTAGCTTTGGGTTGTCCGTTGTGTACGGCCGCTTCTCAATTTCCCACTTTTTTCTTCCTCCATTCATTATCTTAATCTTATTGTGGCCATAGTATCGAAACACCCAAAAAGCGAAAGCTGCAAACCAATTGTTGAAATCGCCGTAAAGGATGAGTTCGGTGTTTGGAGTAGCACCCAACTTGGACATAAGTTCCTCAAACTGCCGCTTGTTGATTATATCTCTGCGTGATACATCATTAATATCCTTCTTCCACCAGACCAAGTGGGCACCAGGCAGATGACCCTGGCGATATGCATTTTCAGGATCATAATCAACTTCTAGAATTCTAACATTTTCGTTTCCGGCACTGATAATTTCCACAACCCAATCAGTTTCACATAAGACTTCGGGATGGGAGTACGATGCAGCATTTGACATGAGAATATTATCTTTTAATAGTACTTAAAATATTTTGCTTACAGGTTACATGTACTATTTTTGCATGGATTCCCATCTCAAAACTGCGTTGCCAATTAGAAAGGTCAATGCAAATCCCCAGTAGTCTCAAAATTAGCTGGTTTGTATTAGGGAGCATTTTGGAATTGAATAATTCCAGAGAGTTAAAAATTTTCGCGAGCGTTTTTAGTAGTGGATAGGTCAGAGGTAAATCATAGCTATAATTACCTAATTTTTTCTTAGCACTAACTGTAAAGCATTTCAAATATATTATGAGTTATCAAAGTGAATTGTGAACCACACGACTTTAGCAATGGTAGTTGTCCTATCGGCTGCACTCGTAACAGGTGCGTCTTTGGCGATACCTTTACAACAAGCAAACGCAAGTAGCAACCATCATAAAAAACATGGCAACGGCACAAATATCAGGACCACTGAAAATCAAGCCAACACGTGTACAGGCAACATGGCATTTTGCAACAACGATCTAACGAATATAAATTGTCTACACTCGATCTGTGTAATCGGAGATATAACACCCTGGGTTTTGGCGACGCCATATTAAGTAGTGAAGTCAATTCTTTAGATCCTGTACGGAAAAGAGAATTATCATATATCCTCTACTTTTTATTGTTGGAAAAACATAAATTGCCTTCTATACAAAAATTTTTTGTTATTATCCCATTCATTAGTTTGTGCCATAATTCAAAAATAAACGTCATTCAGGAACTATTTGTATGTTGTATAACTAGTTGTTTGTATGTTGTATAACACTACTCCTTTGTGCTATTTGCAGTGAATCCCCAATGATTCGTGTTTTGTAGGCTGAATTCGAAATTGTGCTACAATCTATTAGTGAATGAAATGGAACAAAAAAGGAAAATACAATTACATTTTACAGCCACTTTTGAACTGATCCGATGCTGTGCTTTGAATTCATTTGGATTCATGAATACAGTGTGGACCGGGTGGGATTCGAACCCACGACCACCTACGTTTCCTCTGCAAGTGCATGCAAGGCAGGTATTCTACCGGACTAAACTACCGGCCCAGACATTAAGTCTAGTTAACGATGATATTTTTAATCTTTTATTTTTTACCTCTCAAGGTTAACTATCTTCTGACCCGCAGCAGGTTTATAATGATGTAGACCAAGGGGATAATTTTGTATTGTCGTCGAATCGTCTTATTATTAATGTCATGCATGTATCCAGATTCGAAGATACTTGATCGTAGCTTGAAGATGGCTTCTACTTCTTCTGTTTCAGGTCCTGATACATGAATAATTAAGACAAAATCAGGTCATACCTATGGAGAGTGGGGTTATTTCCAGAAGGAATAAGTTGGAGTAGATAAGTTGGAGTAGTTAGTTATAGTAAATATTGTCGTTCTTTGGAGGAGATTCTGCTGGAAAAGTCGATAAAAGTAAATATGAAAATTTAACAATGAGTATCAGACAAACAGTCCTAGAGAGAGCGAATCGTAGATGTCAAGAATGCTCTGTGAAGTTTAGTCCTAGTATCCATCCCAGTTTTGAGCATATCAACGGATCGGTGAAAGATAATCGTCCGATCAACCTACGTGCTTTATGCCCTAAATGTTTCAAATTAGTAGAGAAGAAGGAAAACCGAAAGGGGCTTTTTGGAAGCCTTCGTAATACGTTTCGGCTAAAATAGAAACCAAAACCAAGAGAGTGTGATTGGGGCCTTGATTGAGGTGTATGATATTTAATAAGACAATGTTGCATGCGTCTCTAAACTCACTCAGAGCTTCAATTTCAGTAGATATGAATTTAAAAGGAATCGTGCCAAAGCTAGCCACCAAATTTGGCGTGCACAAACTCTATGGATCCGCTATAATCAGTATTGACTTACATTTAGTAAGTGCTTGGTACCACATATCAAATTATATGCGTTATGCAGGCGTTGTCAAAGCAGACATGTTTCGCTCATACTCGATAATTTTGTCCTCCATAGTTAGCGTGATATCTATGTCGTCTAGTCCCTCTAGCAACTTTCTCTTATTGGCGTTGTCTATTTGAAAATGCAGAGTTTTATGAGAAAATGATACCTCTTGACGTACCAAATTTATATGAACCTCCTCACGCTCAGATACTTCAAACAAACACTCCAGCTCAGTCTCTTCTAATATGACAGGCAATATTCCATTCTTTAAACAATTATTATAGAATATATCAGCAAAGGATGATGATATTATAGCTTTGAACCCAAAATCTGCAATCGCCCAGACTGCGTGTTCACGAGAGCTACCACAACCGAAATTGGCCCGTGACAGCAGTATTTCGCGGCCTTTATACCTCTCATTGTTTAACACAAAATCGGGTCTCTGGTTGCCAAATTCATCAAACCGCCAATTATAAAACAAGAATTTCCCAAAGCCCGATCTCTGAACTAACTTAAGAAATTGTTTGGGTATGATCTGATCCGTATCTACGTTAGCCATATCAATAGGTGTAACTTTGCTGTTGATTATTTTAATCGGTTTCATTTCACTTCATTCTACCAATTTCCCTTTGAATCTATCTATAGCCAGTCTCTGATGTCGACAAAATGACCTTCTATCGCGGCTGCTGCCGCCATGATTGGACTAACCAAGTGAGTTCTTCCACCTCTCCCCTGTCTTCCCTCAAAATTGCGGTTTGATGTGCTGGCACATCTTTCCCCTGGTGCAAGTATGTCTGGGTTCATTCCAAGACACATACTGCAACCAGACTCTCGCCACTCAAATCCAGCTTGTATAAACGTTTTATCCAATCCTAATCGTTCAGCTTCCTTTTTTACCTGTTGTGAACCAGGGACAACCATTGCCTTAACATTAGGCGAAACCTTTCTACCTTCTGCAACCAATGCTGCTTCTATCAAATCGGCCAGCCTACTGTTAGTACACGATCCAATAAACACACGATCAATCTGAATCTCTTCGATTGGCGTCCCCGGTTCCAGAGCCATATATTTTAAGGCAGTTAATGCCGCTTTACGTTCAATTTCGCTTCCGTTGGAAAAGTTGTTAGGAAAAGGTACTTCTCCATTAACATCTACGACCATTGCGGGATTCGTACCCCAGCTAACCTGCGGAGCAAGATTATATATATCCAAATTAAATGATTTGTCAAATTGTGCGCTAGGTTCGGTTGTCATACAATCTTTCCAATATGCCATAATCTTTTCAAACTGTTCTCCTTTGGGTGCGTATCTTCGACCTCTAATGTACTCGAATGTAGTATTGTCTGGGGAGACTAACCCGGCCCTAGCCCCAGCCTCGATTGACATATTACATATGGTCATTCTTCCATCCATTGATAGCCTGGATACAGCTTCGCCGTAGTATTCGATTACCGTCCCAGTCGCTCCCGATGTTCCTATTCGGCGAATCAATGAAAGTATTATGTCTTTAGCCGTTATTGCACGCGGACTTTTAGGAATCCCTGTAATATTTATTCCAAAAGTTTTGGGTTTGTGAATCCACAAACATTGGGTAGCGAGTACATGCTCAACTTCGCTAGTGCCTATACCAAATGCAAACGAGCCAAACGCGCCATGAGTGGAAGTATGGCTATCTCCGCAAGCAGTGGTTATTCCAGGGAGAGTGATCCCAAGCTCTGGAGCAATTACGTGAACGATCCCCTGCTCTGGGCTATTGAGGTCAAATAGCCTTATCCCAAAATCTTCACAATTTTGTCTCAATTGATGCATTTGCGTAGATGCGTTAAGATCAATTATAGGAAGAGATCTATCCGTAGTCGGGACATTGTGATCCATTGTTGCAAATGTAAGATCAGGTCTTCTGACTTTCCTATTGTTTGACCGTAAGGCGCTAAACGCTTGAGGTGAGGTCACCTCGTGAATAAGGTGTCTGTCGATGTAAATTAGAGACGGTCCTCCAATTTCAGTACCATGAGCTACTAGATGATTGTCCCAAATCTTCTCAAATAAAGTCTTTGACATTAAATAGCTATATTAAATAGTTATATGCGCTGAAATATAATCATTAGTAATCTAGATTTAAATAACCTGCATCGTAACTTGTGGGATAATTATAAAATTACCTCCTATCGCAAATTTGAAAATAAATGAATTTGAGAATATTTAAATCAGGAGTGATTCTGATCATGGGTAATTAATTATGAACCCACATGATAATCGCTTCGGAGAATATCTGGAAGAGCATATCAAAAAAGGAACAACTACCTGTGCTCTGACTTGCAAGGATGGGGTGGTCTTGGCCGCTGATACAAGAGCTAGTGCTGGCTTCTTTATTGCTGATAGACACGTGATGAAGATTCAAAAAGTTGATAATCATCTAGGAATGACAATCGCTGGGGGGGAAAATCTTGTAGATATTATGCGGTACAATGCAAACATCTACAGAATTTCAAACAAAAAGCCTTTGCCGGTCGGATCAGCTGCTAGGCTGTGCTCAAATGTATTGTTTAATCAGCGATATTACCCTTATTTTGTCCAAATTATTATCGCCGGTTATGACGGCCAAGGAGAAGGACAGATTTGTAATATCGATCTTTTTGGTTCTATGACAAGTGAGAGATTTATCTCTACTGGAAGTGGTTCACCAGTCGCATATGGTTATTTGGAATCGGAATTCAAACCGGATTTGGGAGTAGACGATGCTTATAAGATAGCTATACATTCGATAGCTGCTGCCATACGGAGGAACGCAGGTACCGGCGATGGAATAAATGTGGTTATCATCGATAAAAACGGTTATCGGGAGCTGTCCAAGGAAGCTAAGCTGGCAGCCGGTGCTGTATATTAGATATATGCCATTCTTCGCTTACTAGAATGTCATTTTAGAACCTGTAACTACGAGCCTTCCGATATGTGATACACAATGTATGATGTAACTTAGCTAAAAAGCTGTAATGAGGTATCTGTATGACCCACCCGTTTGAAATTTTTGGGTTCGAAATTTTCTCCAGTTAGAGATCTCTTCGAGTAAGATAGGTTAAAAAAATCAGAAGCAATGTGACCAATTTTTTAATAATTGGGCAGTCCAATATAAAGCTGGTAGTAGAGGATAGATGTACGTGATAAGTGCTAAACAAAAGCGTACCAGGGGTTATAGTTAATGGCTCGATCTCTGTTGCTCCGCCCTGTTTTGACTCCTCTGCTACTTATCGTAAGTTCAGAGTGGTATTTGTATTATAGAGCCTGAGAGGTAAACTCATATCAATTTAGCTATTTAGCTAGCCAAATATAACATCGTAATTTAACGACACTTACATTGACATCATGTCGGATGACCAGCTTTAGCAGCAATTGGGTGAAGGAACGTAAACCGAATCCCTCTGAGCGAATCAGAGAAAGTGTGAGAGTCCAGAAACCCCTCAAACCACGTATAGATTCAAGTAAAAACAAGATATCGTTGCAAAATCAAAAATTAGATTCGACCCTAGAAAAACTGAAAAGAAGGGAAAAATCCCTTTTTGATCAAATTGTGACTAACGTACAAAAACACGATATGATACAGGGAAAAATGCTTTCCAGTGAGTTGGTAGAGGTTAAAAAGACGATAAAGATGGTCTCACAATTCAAAATGGCTCTAGAGCAAGTTCATTTTAGGTTGGAGTCCACAAGCGACATTGGTGACGTAATGAACACCGTGGCACCGGCAATGGGTGCTTTATCACGAGTAAAATCCGGGATGTCTCATGTTATGCCTGAAATGGACATAGAATTAGGTGAAATCAATGGAGCCTTTAATGATATAGTGATGAATGTTGGAGAGATTGGCAATACTTCATTTACATTTAGCTCGGGAGGCGAGGATACAGACAAAATTTTGGCTGAGGCCAATGCTATTGCAGAGCAAAGGATAAATGACAATTTTCCTGATATACCTGTTGGAGGATACAATAGGGCTTCACGCTCATCTTTGAATGGACAGGCATAATGGCTTCGAAGCTAAAGATCAAATATTGGTCCCAGTGGTTTCATGTTGTTTCATGTTGACTTGTCTATTATTTATGGGAAAATGTAACCTAATCCCCAGATGATGGGTTGATTTATGTGACCAAGAACCTGAAATCCGGAGTCGTAATAATGTCCACTTTTCCCTCGGAAGAATCGTTAAGGGGAATAGCATTGGAGGTAGTCGTTAATAAAAAAATCTGTGCTTGCGTCAATTATGTCAGGATCAAAACTTTGTATAAATGGCAGGGCAAAGTAGAAGATTCCGAAGAATTTCTTACCATCTTTAAGACTACAAATCAGCACTCTCAGGAGCTAAAGGCGGAAATAAAGTTAAGGCATCCCTATGAAATTCCTGAAGTTGTAGAATTGACTATGGATGACGTCTCAGATGCATATATGAATTGGATGATG
This sequence comes from Nitrososphaera sp. AFS, assembly GCF_009898475.1. Classification (GTDB taxonomy): domain Archaea; phylum Thermoproteota; class Nitrososphaeria; order Nitrososphaerales; family Nitrososphaeraceae; genus Nitrosopolaris. Next base: position 8,372 of record NZ_QURE01000034.1, read on the forward strand.
CAATCTACAAATGCTGTCTCTTGAATCAAATGGCCTAGATAGGTTGAAAACGCTATTGCTTTGATTCATAACTTCGAATATCTGAGTAAACCTACAATCCCCCCTAGTGACGAAACCCTAAGACCTAGATCAGTAGACGAATCGACAGCATACAACATTCCTCCGTGCAATTCAATTAAGTTCAACAAGTTCATGATAGTTTCTTCATCATAATTGCTTTTGAAAATTGCGTCAGAGAAGATAACCGATTTTATATTCCTCATTGATGCAGCTTCACTTACCTCTTTCGTGCCCAGTGCGTATTTATTCTCACCTTTGCTAATCAGCTTCAAAACTTCATCCAAAATTGAGGAAACGGACGAAATTTTACTTGAGCTCATCACTTCCTTGAGTGCAGTGGAACGAAGGAATACATAAATTCCGTCCTCGCCAGCAACATCTACGCCTTCAACTACCGATATTTGTTCTTTTTCAAATTGAGATTTCGCTGCGTTAAGATAGTTAAGGAGCTTTCGTTTGGCTTCTCCCGGTCCAAATATAACTATTCTAGAGGAATAATTGTCTTGAATATTTTTCTTGATGGTTTGGATAGTGCCAGCAACATCTGAAAAAAAGTTCTCGATACTGGGATTGCTTTTCCGAGCTGATTGATAGCGCTTCCCGCTTTGCCCAGAATATGTGTTTGGGATCATTTCTAAATGTGTGCCAGAGACCCTAGCGACGGCAGCCTCCTGAGTATCTATCGCCACTAATACGAATTCTTCAGAGATGCCTGACCTGGTGAGAATGCCTATCTCGGTGTCATGCCATTTCGTATCTTTCTCAATCATTATTGTGTCGTTAATGCGTACTGTCATAGAATGATGTGATCCCTTTGACACATTCTCGTTATTAGTATCAGTTATAATTCCAGTAACCCGCAGTCTATCGACAGAATCATATAGAGAGACATCTTCTACTCGTAAGCTGATCATTACCTTGACTCGGTCCCCTTTCTCAGGACGCCCGTATTGTTTAACATGCTTTATTATCCTAGTTGTCTGACCCAAAACGAGATCTCCTCTTTTAATAGTCCTTCTTAATGCAAACAAATCATCAGAGTCTTTGGGAATAATAACATAGGCCCTGCCGGAGTACCCTTTAGCTTCCTTCACTATCATGTGAGGGTCAAATGGGTCCCAATCATAGACACCTTGCTTAATCGATGGAACATAATTCGCTCTAGACGGATTTTTCTTTGCGAATTGAAGGGTTCTCTTTCTTGTCTTGAGAAGATCTTAAATAATTGTCCACCCATTCTTGGGTAAGTACGCCTGACTCTACCAAATTTACGAGTGCATTAGCTGATGCAACGCCATATACTTTGCCTGATCTTCTTCTGATTTGACGCCATTTTAGCTGAGTGTTTCCGCTCTTTGATGAATAAATTATGCCCAAGATTTCCTTTGCGTTTACGAATGTGATCTCCCTCACTTTCTTGAGGGTTACTTTGTCTGCTGCCTCGATATATATTGCACCTTGACCTTCTTCACGTTCAGGAAATACTTCGTAATCATGTAGATAACTTTCGGGAATAAAGGATCGGCACGTACTAATAATGATAAACTTACGAAAGCTTTCAAGAGATGCAGTAGTGACAATCTGAACCAACATGTTCTTGAAACCATTTAGGTTCTTATCAAGGTTATGAAAGGATATAGGGGCAACAGATTATCGAACTGGTTAAATCAGATTAGCAGACTAGCACTGAACTATGCAAATGAGTAGGTAAAACAATGCTGAAAATTTACCTCATTTATGTAATCAATGAGGACAAACTCCAAACTCAAGATCTTCCTCATCTGTTTGTCGGATCAGTAGGGCTAGGTTCGTCATTGTTTGTCCATCTTAGAGCTTCTGTCTCTATAAATAAAAACTGAGCCAATTCAAATGTAATAATGACATTGGTGTCAAACCAGGATTTACTCAAAGGAAGTTCGTAATATGAATGCCCACTTATTTGAACGAAATCTACTCTTCACTTCGATCTGTCTCCTATGCAAACCCCCAATCGCTTTCAGTTTTTTGTTGTATTTGGGTCTCTGCTTGCTGCATCTGCCCATAAATAATGAAAATAATCCTTCGCAAAACCTGCAAGGCCTATGTGTTCGGCCCATATTGCAATTGGTTCAAATTTTCCAACTTCACTCTTTCCTTCACCCAACAATATCATTACTTGTCTACTGTCTCCTATCACTCCCCCGCCGAACATATTGTTCTTTAACCTTACATCAGCGATTCTGGATATCGTGCGAACCGTGTCTGGGCTTGTTTGTTCGGATACGAGTACAGTTATTTTAACCCCTTTATCATGTAATATTCTCAACATCGGTTGTACTGGTCTAGCGATGTCCTCGACGACTTGTGGCAGGGCTATCAGTAACTCCTGTTGGCATGTCTGAACAATCTCATTCACCTTGGCGGCTATATTGTACATGCCCCGAACCACCCAGATCTCTGGCCTTTCTCTTAGTCCACTCTTCTCATATACCGGCATTAACTCACCTATGATTAAGTTTTCATTGTCTTTTATTCCGCTCTCGATGCGCATCCTCATAGCTTCAAGTGCGCTACTTGGTGGTCTGGGAAAGAACTTCTGTGGCCTAGAGCTGTCAGATTCTGACCAACCCTTATCTTCAAGACCATTAAGAACCTCATATATTTTGGAATATGGAACGCCAGATTTTTTGCTTATTTCAGATGCTGTTGATTTACCGGATTCAACAAGAGCTAGATACACCTTAATTTCGTAACCAGTTAAGCCAAGGCTTTCCATAGCTTTCCTTGACTTGTCACTTATATTCATTTAAATATGTGAATTTGTCGTGAATCACCAATATAAGTATGTTTTAAGCATTCCGCCATCTTGTATAGATCTATATTTTTCGATTCAAAGCTGTAATTGACGAATTAAGTTTGCTGATGGTGTGAAATCATTCGATGAGCGAAAATCCCTATACTCATCGAGTCGCAAGCAGATAAGAATCTATATATCTTCCTTGGAAGGACTGAAGGGTCTTGGTTTACCATTATCTAAGAACTATTAATATAATGCGATAGTTCTAGATCCTTTGTCAATATCAGCACCAGACAATTTTAGCAGTTCTTTTATTCATTAACACCAACCCACGTTCGGCGTCTTGGAAGTAACTAATCACCTTAGGAGTTGTCAGCTCACATTTATATATTAAGCACTACAGAAGAGAGAAAGAAGAGGAGTCGATTAGTAGAATGGAACTTATCCAAATTTCTAATTTGTCCACCAAGAGCTCTGGCTCTAGGCGTTCTATAAGATACACTCAAAGTATATGCCCAGACTGTAACATGATCCTCGATGCAGAAGTTTTCGAACGAGAAGGCAAGGTTTTCATGACAAAAACCTGTCCAACGCACGGAGAGTGTGAGGAGCTATATTTCGGTTCATATGAAATGTATAAAAAATTCAGCACCTATTGGATGGATGGAAAAGGTGCCAAGGCTCCAAACGTAATGATAGACAAGTGCGCTTGTCCGACCAATTGCGGTTTATGCACCAATCATCTTTCACATTCTGGCTTGGCTAACATGATTATAACCAACAGGTGTGATCTGACTTGTTGGTATTGCTTTTTCTATGTCAAAAAAGGATTGGAGGGTGCATATCTATACGAACCAAACCATGAACAAGTTAGGGCTATGATGAAAACGCTAAAGGCAGAAAGACCAATAGCTGGCAACTCGATTCAGATAACCGGCGGCGAGCCAATGCTTAGGGATGATATTGCAGATGTAATAAAGATAATGAAAGAAGAGGGCGTAGACCATGTGCAGCTTAATACAAATGGGATTAAACTGGCTCTGTCACCAGAAACTATGAGGCAGATAAGAACTGCTGGCGTCAGCAATCTATATCTTTCCTTTGACGGGGTTAGCCCGAGAACAAACCCCAAAAATCATTGGGAAGTACCATATACCTTAGAATCAGCACGCAAGTGCGGGATGACTGTGGTATTTGTTCCAACGGTTATCAAATCAATTAATGACCATGAATTGGGCGGGATAATTAGGTATGCCCAGCAGAATTTGGACGTAGTTCACGCAGTTAATTTCCAACCTGTTTCACTGACAGGCAGGATGACTAAAAAGGAACGTGAAAAATATAGGATTACTATACCTGATTGCATTGAGCGCATTGAAGAACAAACCAACGGTGATATCCCTTCAAGTGCATGGTTTCCCGTCCCTTCATGTATGCCTTTAACAAATGTCATAGAAGCCTTCAGCAAGAAACCAAAGTATGAGCTTTCGATCCATTTTGCATGCGGTGCAGGAACCTATCTTTTTGAGGATGCATCAACTAAGAAACTGATTCCACTTACCTCATTCGTGGATCTGAAGGGTATGCTAGAATACTTTGAAGAGAAAGCGGATGAAATCAAATCAGGAGCAAATAGGTACTGGACGACTCTACAAGTGGTTCGCAAGTTAAACCAATTTATCGACAAAACTAAGCAACCAGATGGTTTAGATCTTGCGAAGATGTTTTCCAGTATCCTACTAAAGCAAAACTTTGATTCAGTCGGCTCTTGGCATGGAAGATCACTTTTCCTAGGAATGATGCATTTTCAGGACAAGTACAACGAAGATCTAGAAAGACTTCAGAGATGTGACATCCATTATTTGACTCCCGATTTGAGAATTATTCCGTTCTGCGCATTTAACGTTATACCTGAGTGGTATCGGGATAGAATACAGAAGAAGTACAGTATTCCTGTGGAAGAGTGGGAGAAGGCACACGGCCAAACCTTAGAGGCCGGCTTGTACCGCGGGTTGATGAGAAGAGGTAAAGCTGATGCTCAAATGGGTTGTGCAGTGTCTGAAATGCACAAAGCAGCTGCCGAAAAATCAGGCCCAGCGGAGGATCATAGGGGAGTTGAGCTTCGTAATTCTATGGCAGGGGCTTAACACTTTTGCACTGAGCGCACTCGTTCTTCAATTTTGATGCCCGATAACGGAAAACTAGCGGGAAGAGCATAACGTTTTTTGTCATTGCCTGTACTGATATTAGATTCGAAAAGGTTTATTTGAAAGAAGTGGCTTGCTTCCAAATTGCACACAATGAATTATATACAATTGGAACCTCAGGCCGATGTCGCTGTAATCAAAATCAACAGGCCCGAAGCACTAAATGCTCTCAACCTTGACGTTATTCTTGAATTATCACGAATAATAGACATAATTGGGGTGGACGATGGTATTAAAGCAGTGATTATCACAGGTGCAGGCGAGAGATCCTTTTGCGCGGGTGCTGATATTTCATATATGGTCAACATTTCGACGATCGCGGCCGAGAAATATGCGACTACTGCACAAGAGGTGCTCAATAAAATTGAAAGATTAGAAAAGCCTGTTATTGCTGCGGTTAATGGATTCGCCCTGGGTGGAGGTTGTGAACTGGCAATGGTTTGTGATATCAGAATTGCCTCTAGTAATGCCGTACTTGGTCAGCCAGAGGTAACGATAGGTATACCGCCAGGTTGGGGTGGGACTCAACGATTGCTAAGGCTGGTTGGACCGGCAAAGGCTAAGGAGCTAATTTTTACAGGAAAAACATTGACGGCTGAGGAAGCTCAAAATATAGGATTGGTTAACAAAGTTGTTGCGCTAGGAGAAGGTGATGTGCTACCTCCAGAAACTCAAGATGACATCCCAAAATCGAAAGAGCGCTCGATGCAAATCTCAAGGATCCTCAACAAAAAGCTCATGGAAGACTGTCTAACACTTGCTAAACAAATCACAAGGAACAGCTTTATTGCTGTAAAAACTAGCAAGATGCTGATCAATAAAGGGATGGATGCAGATATAAGCACAGGATTGCGCTTAGAAATCTATGGTTGGGCATTATGCTTTGCTCATGAGGATAGGGAAAAAATGATGTCAGCATTTCTCAACAAAAGCAAAAAGTAATAACCGACAGATAAGATGGATACTCTGTAGTAGCCTAGTCAAGTCGTAGAAACTATTCTTGCACCTTTGCTAATTCGACATTCGAATGTTCTGCATTCGAGCTTGCCTTCCTTGAACCCCTCGGACATCGAAGTTGCAACTTGCTTTGCATTTTTTCTATTTTTTAAAAATGAGATGATGGAGGGCCCTGCTCCGCTGATAGTCACCGCAAGGGCCCCAGAATGAAGTGCATTTCTCTTGACTGCATCATATCCAGGAATCAATTTTTTTCTGTAGGGCTCCACTACTAAATCATCTATCCCTTTGGAAATCATCTCGACATCTTTCAAGAGAAAACCTGCAACTATAGTACTTGCATTTGAGACATTATGAACGACGTTCTTCAATGGGACTTGTTTGGGCAGAACACGACGTGCAAGCTCAGTTTTTTTCTCGGGTACCTTTAGTGAGGGAACTGCGACTACGGTAAACAGATCTCTGGGTGCATCAACTTTGATAAATTCTATTCTAGGATAGGTTCTTACTAATACAAATCCACCGAGGAGAGATGCAGAAACGTTATCAAAATGTTTGGTTCCTGCACTGATAACTTCGCCCTCGGCTGCATACTCCAGCAATCTATTCGCTTCGATTCCGAGATCAAATAGTCTATTGAATGCCATTGCAGCGGCAACAGCTGAGGCTGCACTGCTTCCAAGCCCCATTCCTGCGGGAATGTTCTTCTCAAGCGTGATATCGAGATGATTTTTAACCCCAAAGTCTTTAGACATCTGCCTTACAACCACGCCTGCACAGTTGTATTCTACTTTCGCAGAAATAGAAGAAGATCCTTCACCCAAAACTTTGATCACTATTTGTTCAGATTGTTCGCTCCGTGCATTTATCGTAACCTTATCCTCAAATGCTTCCAGGCTCAATCCAAAGACATCAAACCCTGGTCCCAAATTCGCTGTAGACGACGGAGCAGTGGCTGTCACTTGTCTGTGCTCCATTAGGTGCCACCTATGCATTCTTCTCCTTGACTTACAATTCTTGACAGCGCTGCAGATAAATTGGCGATCCCGTTCAAATCCGACCCCGAGACAGCTATGAGATTCTGAGGTAAGCCAGATCTATTCATAGTTCTAGACAGATCTTTTGTCAATAGCGAGTATTCCGAATCCTTCTCTTTGTCTAGAGAAGACTCCAGTGAAATATTAGACGCAGCCCAGCCTAAAACTTCTTTTAACTTTTCTGCTAGTAGGTCGCGCTTTGTTAAAATATTGATCTGGGCTATTTTTAATCTTAATTTTACTGCAGATGCAAGTAACTGGATTGAAACAAAGTTTATTGGAGTGGACATCAACATGCCATCGCACAGAAAAAGATTAACCTTATTATCACATTGTAAATGTGACACAAAGTATGAGCCGCTTATCCTAAATGCAAATAGTTCTATTTGTCCAGGTGTATCAAAGAAAATATAATCAGGATTTAGACTATTGACCTCATCTTGAATCTCGTCAATTCTAGTTGCAATCATATCGCTCGCCATGATAACAGATCCATTTGGTCCAAGATTGTAAGTTTCCATTAACGTATTAACATCTATAAAATCTCTGATGTCTACATCAGGTCTATACGGCAAATTTACGACGCCCGGATCAAGGTTAATGCTAATGGGGAAGCACCTGCGATCGATATACCATTGGAGTAATCTTGACGTAAGTAATGATTTTCCGGATCCCGCAGTGCCAGTGATAAATATTGCGTTCATTTTTTGAGTCATTCTTGGCATCGCATCGTATATTTACTTTCCAAATTGAGACATTGTAGTCCTAGTAAGCTATGAATAGTTTATACACAACTTCGAGTCAGACGAGGTAATAAATCCATTTCAATTAACTATTATAGGCCCAGAGTTTTAAGGTAATGGACCACTTTTGAATTGGAGACTCCTTGCAATACCGGTGAGTGTTGTTCCTTTACTTATAATGGTTTTCACAACTCATGTTTCTCCAACCGATATTTTTGCGGTAGGCATTGTTCCCTTTATATTGTCTACCGCTTCTGTCATTGGGAGGATCATGCTTCAAGCATTTCGATTCGATTACTTTGTCAGAAAATTTATTGGAAATAATGTAAGTTCTACTAGCAAAATAATCACGGTGAGATTAGCGGGTGAATTTGTGACTCAAACCACGCCTTCGTATGTAGGTGGAGAAATTGTTAGAATCGCCTTTTTGACCAAAAATGGCGTGCTTCCTGGAAATGCTGCGTGGGTGACTACAATGGAGATTATTGCTGACGTTTTTGTGGGAACGGTACTCGCTTTTATTGCAGGGGGTATTGCCCTTTTTAGAGGAAATGACTTTATCGGGATAGCAGTTATTTTAGTTGCAGTTCCCACATTCGTCTTTTGGCTGCTGCTGCTCATTTTTTCTGCAAAACGAACTCTTCGTTTGCCTTCTTTTTCAACAAAATTATTGCAAAAATTCATCCCACCACGAAGAGCAGAGCAATTAGTTAGCTCGACAAACAATGCTATTTTCGACTTGTGCAAAATGAGTCGTCAGAACTTTAATTCTATATGGGCCGTCAAAATCTTTTCCATGGGGCTCGCGATAACCTTCATAGCATTCTTACTGCAAGGGGTCTCATTCTTGATATTGGCAAATGCCGTGGGCTTCAGATTGGGTCTATTTGATTCTCTGATGGCAACGTCTGCATCTACAGCATTATCGACATTACCCATCACAGTGGGAGGATCAGGACTCGCAGAACTAGGTATATGGGCTTATACTTCCCATTTTACAGGGATTCCTTCCTTTGCGAATATTGTTAAAGATTCCCATCTAAGTCTGATAGTAGCATGGAGAATAGCTTCCTACCATGTGCCACTTATCATCATGTGGGTTGCGCTTATGAAGGTCACAACGACGAAAAATTCCTTCAGATCTTTAGCAAAGAAGTTTGATTCACATAATCGCCGTTCTACCAGCAGAACAGAAGACGGTAGAAGCTAAGAACGAAGTGCAGATCAAATATTCTAACACACTCAAATAACTAACATTTGTTTTTCGGTAGAGTAGTCTCTGATTAATCAGAGCCGTACCCAGGATTAGGCCAAGTGGCTATATCGTTCTGACCTAATTTTATAGAATTACTGCACAAGGAACAGAGTGAATTTAACGCTTCCCTGCAAGACGAGAAGTTAGGCATATGGGCCAGCGAAGGTAAGTTGTAATTCAGGTTTCCTCTTGTTCGTTAAGACCTTCCGTAGACGGAGCATCAGATTCAATATCCATAAGCTGCAAATCTTCCAATTCAAATCTGTATATGGCAGCCATGTCAAGCAAAAATTTTGTTTTCAAAAACTCAACGAGTCTGGCACTTAGACCTCCTTTAAGCATTTTAATTTTAAACTCGTATACAACGCCCTTCTTGAATTCTGCTATAACCATGCTCTTGGGAACATCTAAACCCTCTATTATTGTCCTGTTGTCCGGTAAGGGCTCGTATAGTTGTATGTCGATTTTACTATCTTCCTGATACGTATCCAAGATGTATCCAGATCTTTTGATAACTTGCTCGTTCTCAAATTGGACTGATTTTATCTCATCTTCTGCCCATTCGGGCAGATTTTCTTCGCTATGTTTGTTCGAATTAGCCTTGGCTCTGACCATAGTAGGCACTTTCTAAAACTGACACGAGGTCACTCCGATATGGTACCAATGCAATTTATTCTGCACACTAATTCGCACTTACTAAATTCTCGATCGCTTGACCAACGGTCAAAGCACCTTTGCTCCTTGCATACCGCTCTAAAATCTTTACTTGCTCAGGTTTAAAGCAGATAGGAACAATTTTTTTGGAGTTAACACAGGACATTGTTTGCAAAGAATGACATGCAAGGATTATAATTGTTACTATGGTCATCTTAGTGTAGTAAACCCGGTTTTTTTGAGGGTATCTTTAACTGGTTGACAGAATTAGTGCAATTTTTCCTTCGATATAGAGCGATAGTAGGGAGGTTTTGCACTATCCTGAAACGCAGCTGCTATAACCGCATTCTATGCACATGTCGCACCCCTCAGTCATGATAAGCTTGGATGTGCAACTAGGACATAATTCTTCTGGTGAAATCAGTTCCCGCGAGTTGAGATGGTGGGCTTGCACAGACTCTGCGGTGATTTCAATTGTTGGAATCTGCTGACTTTCTGGACGAAGTATCTTAGTTCCCTCACGTTCTTCAGGGTCGTAGCTTTGTATGTCCTTGTAAATTTTCTCTAGGGCTTTCAGGATATGTGATTCAGATATATTCTCTCGAATGTATCTTCTCGCATATTGACTTGGGACGGCACCAAATCCCTCCTGCTTTTTGTTTTCACCTGTGAAATGTAGTACCTGCTCATGTCTTGAGCCATCTCTATAGACCGTAACACCTTTTAGACCTAAGTCGTGTGATAGTAGGTAAGCACACTTTACATCCTCGGCAGTAATATCTCCTGGCATATTGATTGTCTTTGCTATAGCATTAGATATCCACTTCTGCCATATTGCCTGAGCTATTAAATGGTCTGTCCAATGTATGTCGATCGCTGTGACAAAAACCTTCTGTATCCAGCCCGGTATTTCCACTAGTCCGTGTGCTGAGCCGTAGTTATTTGCTACCTTGCCGAGTATCTCGTCGTCATAGAGACTATTCTCTCGCAACACAGTTTCGAAGATCCTGTTTGTGTAAAAAAATCGGCCTACAGTGACACGTTTCTCAAAAACCACCGCAAAAATAGGCTCGATGCCATTTGATGTATCCGCAATCATAGACAAGGTCCCAGTCGGGGCTATAGTCGAGGTCCAAGAATTCCGGATTCCATGTTTCTTGATCTTTTCGATGAGTGAGCTCCAGTCATACGAATGCGCTTCTCTTGGAAGCTCATAGTACCCTGCCACGGGGATTTTTCCGTTGATATAGTCAGTCTTTTGGATTAAAGGGAATGGACCCCTTGCTTTGGCAATAGCAACACTCTCTTCCATGCTGTAGTAAGACATTGCCTCTGCAAGCTTATTCATGAACTCATAACCCTCTGACGAATTGTAAGGTATTCTAAGCAAGAAGAGCAAGTCTGCCAGACCCATGATGCCCAAACCAATTCGTCTGGTGAGTTTGGTGTTTATGTCTATCTTGTCGACCGGATATTTATTTACGTCGATTACGTTGTCTAGAAATCGTGATGCCTTTCTGATTGTTTGCTCATATCTCTGCCAGTCGAATTCGTACCTTCCGTCAGCTTTGCGCTTAACAAAGTTAGCCAGATTTATTGAGCCCAGATTACATGATTCATTTGGATAAAGAGATTGCTCTCCACATGGATTTGTGGCCCTTAGCGGTCCACCTTTAGCAGTGAGGCAAGGATTGTATTTATTTATGTTGTCAAAAAAGATGATTCCAGGCTCTGCACTCTTCCATGCACTTAACGAAATTAGATCTATTAACGCATGTGAGTCAATCTGCTTAATGGCTTCATGAGTTCTTGGATTGCGAAGGGTATATTTGCCGCTTTTATTTCTGTCTATGAGGGACTGCCAAAAATCATCCCAAACTCCAACACTGACATTAAAGTTTTCAAATATGCCAGGCTTCGTTTTTGCTGTTACAAATTTCTCAATATCAGGGTGCCATGCTTCTAAGATGCCCATATTGGCGCCTCTTCGCTTTCCGCCTTGCTTCACAACATCTGTAATGGTGTCAATAATGCGCATAAAAGAGGTAGGTCCAGATGCAACACCAGACGTTGATGCAACTATGTCTCCTTCTGGTCTTAAATCTGAGTAGTTTATCCCAACTCCTCCTCCGGATTTAAAAATCATCGCTGCGTCGGTGGAAGATTCCATGATACCCTGCATATCATCGGGCATGTTAAGAACGAAGCAAGCTGAAAGTTGCCCTAAACCTGCGCCTGCATTCATCAGAGTAGGCGTGTTAGGAAGAAAGTCTCTCGAAATCATTAGGTTATAGTACTCTTTGATTTTTTCTCCGTATGCAACAAAAGTGCCCTCTGCGATTAATTTAAGCAATTCCTTAAAACCAATCTTCATATGCCCAGCCCTGGCGAGTTCGCAGTAATGTCTGATTATAGCCTCAAAATGAAATTTATTTAAATAGTAGTTGTCAATCTTCAGCTTGAGATCAAAGTCGTTCATTTTTTTATAATATTTCTCAGCTTCTGATATGTCTGCAGCTTGATTTGTATCCTTTGACAACGTGAATATNATCAGGAATGGCTATCAGAATAGATACCCTTTCAAACATTTGCTTTGGACCCTCAATTATTTCATTACTATCATTTCTCAGCAAATAACGAGCTGCTAAAACCCTTAGAGAATTAATATCAAATGACTTGTCTACCTCATCCAAGACCCTCTTGTTTAATATCTTCATCTTTTCATCGCGAAGCTTACGTCTCTCATGCCTGTACAAAATAAATGCCTTCGCTGTTTCTGAAAGACCCTCTTCGATAAGAATCGATTCTACAACATCCTGTACATCTTCAACGCTTGGGATCTCAAGAGATCCATATCCATGATGTACCAATTTTTGGACCACTTTATTGGCCAGCTTTTCGGAAAGTGAAAAGTCTGGTTTGCCAGTAGCAACTAGGGCTTTATAAATGGCATC